>DATLCB010000028.1:0-4005 GCA_035526625.1 Chitinophagaceae bacterium | reverse complement strand
TCCAATTATTAACACCCGGGACCTTACGATCTTCCTCGTGAAAACTTTCCCCTCTTATTACAAAGGAAAATATCTGTATTCAGGTATACGATACTGGTTGTTTACCCGTTAGATAGCTGAATCCGAACCTGTAAAACCGACCCAACCAGTGAAAACAAGAAGTTATTGCATTCTTCTCCTATCCGTCCTATTCCTTAATCCGGTCAATGGTCAGGAAGAGTTGGATAGATCCACGACTCTTTCCCTTTTTACGGGGCTTATTAATTACCAGGGCGACCTTAATCCCAATAGTTTCACTTTCAGCCATTCGCATTTTGCAGGGGGTATCATTATCCGAAAACCTTTGAACCGATGGTTCACCATACGTGCAGGCGCCACGACCGGGAAAATAACAGCCGATGATAAATGGAATCGTGACTACCTGCAACAACGCAACTTAAATTTTACAACTAATGTGCATGAGGCCTATCTGGGACTGGAAGTGGCGGTGCTGGATATTTCAACTAAAAGATTTACTCCTTATATATATGCTGGTATTGCTGTTTTTCACTTTAACCCCTGGACACGTGATAAACTGGGAACTAAAACATATTTGAAACCACTCAGTACCGAAGGCCAGGGTTTACCTCAATATCCCGGGCAAAAACCTTACAATCTTACGCAAATAGCTATACCCTTTGGTGGTGGATTGAAGTTTGCGGTTACCGATGGGTTCAGCATAGGAGTGGAGTTCAGCCAGCGAAAGACCTTTACAGACTACCTGGATGATCTGAGTTCACATTATGTGGACAGGGACGTACTGCTGCAGGCAAAAGGCATAAAAGCAGTCGAACTTTCATACAGAGAAAATGAATTGCCTAACGGAAGACCACTTTTCCCCGCACATGGCGAACAAAGAGGAACACCTTCTGAAATGGACTGGTATTATTTTTCCGGAATTACCATGGAGATAAAGCTGAATACTTTGGGAACTCTTTTTCAAAACAATGGATCAGTAAGCAGCCAGCGGTGTCCCCGCAACGTAGGGTATTGATCCTTCTAATTCTCAATTGCGGCCTCATATTTGTTAAGGAGATGTTTTAACCTGTGCAGTATGAAACTCATCCTATCCTTTTTTGCATTTACTATTATCGGTATTTATTCTCCGGCCCAGTCCGTGCATTTCGGCATATTTGGTGGTGCTTCGGCTTATAATGGCGACCTGACCCAAAAGTTATTACAGAAAAATCTATTGCATGCAGTCGTGGGTATCACAGGCAATTATGAGCTTGGTGATCAATTCATGTTGAGAGCAGGTGTTACTATGTCTAAATTAGGAGCTGCTGACCGGTACAATGTTGACTCAACCACGATCAAACGCAATCTTTCATTTGAAACATCCCTGCTTGAGTTTAGTTTAGTGGGGGAGTATTACCTTCTTAATTTATATAACAGGCGCTATTCACCCTATGCTTTTGCAGGGTTAGCGGTCTATCATTATAACCCATATACCTACACAACAACTGGAGAAAAAGTGTACCTCAGGCCGCTCAGTACGGAAGGACAGGGCGTTTCAGGTTATCCCACCAGGAAAGTTTATCCCCTTACCCAGATCGCTATTCCTTTTGGTGGTGGAATTAAATTTGCCATTAATGATAACCTGCGTATCGGTGCAGAAATAGGGTTTCGAAAATTATTTACCGATTATCTCGATGACGTAAGCAGTGAATACGCCAATCCAAATGACCTTCTTGCTGCCAAAGGTCAAATGGCAGTCGATCTTTCGTATCGGGGTGATGAATTGCCCGGTGGTGACCCAACCTATCCGGCAAAAGGTGCACAACGTGGGGGGTCGGATAAAAAAGATTATTACTATTTCGGCGGACTTCATCTTACTTACCGCCTCGGTGGAGAAAATGGAATGGGCAAAAGAAATAAGACCGGTTGTCCTACAAATATTTACTGATAAATATTCCTTCCCTTGTACTTTGGGGAACATCACAAAGAGGATCAGAGTTCACAGAGAATCATACTAGTTGTTAGGTTCATGTGTACTCTGCGTGAATTTTTAATGCATGCTACCACTTGAAGCTCGTTCTCCGTCTCTGTGTTGTACCTTTGCCGTCTTAATTTAAACATGGCCTGGAAAGATCAGCAACATTTTATCGACGCTCTTGATAAAGCCGGGGAACTCATCCGGGTAAAGATTTATGTCGATCCCAAACTGGAAATGGCGGAGATCACGGACAGGGTCAGTAAATCAGGGAATGGGGGAAAGGCTTTATTATTTGAGAACACCGGTTACGACTTCCCCGTTCTCATGAATGCCTATGGAAGTGAGAAAAGAATGTGTATGGCACTGGGAGTGGATCACCTGGATGATGTAGCAAAGAATATCGAAGATCTTTTTAAACTACTATCATCTCCCAAAGAAGGGATACTCGATAAATTAAAACTGTTACCTAAACTCAGCCAGTTCGCCAGCTGGATGCCCAAAGTAAGAAAAGGAAAAGGAGAGTGCCAGGAAGTGGTGATGAAGGAACCAGATATCACCCGTTTACCTGTTATTACCTGCTGGCCAAAGGATGGTGGCCCTTTTGTTACGTTGCCTATTATTCATACAAAAGATCCCAACAATAATTCCCGTAATGTTGGAATGTACCGCATGCAGGTGTTTGGCCCTACGCTTACAGGTATGCACTGGCATAAGCATAAAGTTTCCGCCAAACATTTTGCTGAGTACAAAAAAATGAATAAACGAATGCCAGTGGCAGTGGCATTGGGAGGCGACCCGGTGTATGCTTACTCAGCTACAGCGCCTCTGCCGGAAAATGTGGATGAGTATATGCTCGCGGGATTTCTTCGTAAGAAAAAAGTGGAGCTGGTAAAATGTATCACACAACCGGATGTGGAAGTTCCAGCGGATGCTGATTTTATTATAGAAGGTTATGTCGATCCAGGTGATGACTTGATATGGGAGGGACCTTTTGGCGATCATACCGGTTATTATTCGCTCCCTGATTGGTATCCCCGTTTTCACATCACAGCCATCACACATAAAAGGAATGCTGTTTACCCGGCAACGATCGTGGGTATACCGCCACAGGAAGATGCCTGGCTCGGCAAAGCAACGGAGAGAATATTCCTGGCCCCTATAAAGATGACGATGGTGCCCGAGATCGTTGATATGGATATGCCCGTGGAAGGAGTGTTTCATAATCTTGTGATCACACAGATAAAAAAAGACTATGCCGGACAGGGACAAAAAGTGATGAATGCCATGTGGGGCGCCGGGCAGATGATGTTCAACAAAATACTGGTGCTGGCAGATGAAGGAGTGCGGATACAGGATTATGAAACGCTGGCGAAGTATGTTTTCAAAAACCTGGACCCAGCCACCGATATCTATTTCTCTTCGGGACCGATGGATGTGCTTGATCACAGTTGCAGTAAGCTGGGATTTGGAGGGAAGATGTGTATTGATGGGACTTTTAAGTTCGAGGAAGAGAAAGAAGAAAGTCGGAAGTCGGAAATCGGAAGTAGGGAGCCCGGGATACTGACAGAAACTTTAAAGAAACATTTTGACGAGATAAAAACTGTGAATGCTTCACTTTTTAAAAAAGATATTCCTTGCCTGATCGTATCGGTCCGAAAGAAGAGGCCTGCGCATATCAAAGAATTGCATGAACAAATTTGTGGTTTACCTGAAACAGCCGGCATAAAGATGATCTTATATGTAGAGCATACGGTCGATGCTAACGATCTCACTACTGCCCTATGGCGCTTCTGTAACAACCTCGACCCCAAAAGAGATCACTACCTCTGTAAACGACCCTCTCACGTTTCACCTTTCACGTCTCACGCCTCCTGTATTGGTTTTGACGGTACCCGTAAAACAAAAGAGTTCGACAATTTTCATCGCGACTGGCCAAATATTATTGTGGCAGATGATGTAACGATGAAAGCAGTTGACAAAAAGTGGGACCAGTTGGGTATAGGTGAATTTATTCCCTCGCCTTCTTTAAA
>DATLCB010000027.1:0-27420 GCA_035526625.1 Chitinophagaceae bacterium | reverse complement strand
TAGAAAATATATATGGACAGATCAGTGTAGGAAAAAGTGCTGACTTTATATTAATTGATGGTAACCCTTCAATAAATATTAGTGATATCCGCAGAGTAGAATGGGTGATCAAAAATGGGCGAATGTATTTTCCTAAAAATTTATTAGCATCAAGGGGTTGGAAATATTATTATTAAAATAGACTATATAAATGTTTAGCTACTCCCTTTTGAATTTCAAGGAATTCAAATAAAAGGGTCATAGATAAATCTACAACCCTTACACTTTTATACTTGCTCCCCCTGTTGGACTTGAACCAACGACCCTCTGATTAACAGTCAGATGCTCTAACCAACTGAGCTAAAGGGGAATATTTTGTTTCTGCTTTAACCATCCCGATAATTATCGGGAGAGCTAAAGGGGAATTTACCAAAGCGAAAATCGGAAAGGGAAAATCGAAAGTGCGCAGCCCTCCGGTTTCGTTTCGGGGGAGCAAAAATAGGGATATTCCGGCTCTTAGGGTAAGGCAGGGGCGAAAAATATACGGGATACTCAGCTTCCGGAAAGTTCGGCCTTCCCCCTTTTTTCAATTGCTTTACCCAGGGCCATACTTAACAGGGACTCCCGCTCCGAATCGCAATGGACCCAAACCTTAGATCCTCCCCGCCTGATTTGTTTGATCTCCTGCGCAGGTAGAATAGATAGATCCGACTTTTTGAGATCGGTGGGCGCAAAATAAAAATTGTCAATAACATAATAAGGGTCTGAATGGTGGAGTTCCGCAGTGGCTTTAAGAGAAATATACAGATCAGAGTGGGCCAATGGGAAATCAAATTTGATTTCAAACGGCTGTTCCATGGTGAAAGATTTGGCTTTCCTGGATAATTCTAATTTTGTGCCAATTTTTTTTATATAAAGAAGGCCTGAAAAAATTTCAGAAAAAAACCTCCGGGGAAATAAAAAAGGGGGCAGGTTTAACGGAACAGGCCGAGGAAACCTCCCGCATCTTCCATTGCGACAAAGACCCCTTCTTCCCTGTTCTCAACAGGCCAATGCTTCAGGTAATAACCTTCACCACTTGTATTGCGGCCATTGGCCATATCGTATTTATAACGGTGGAGCGGGCAGACAATATTTCCGGCCGCGTCGATATACCCCTCAGCCAATATACCGCCGGCATGCGGGCACTTGTAGGCAAAAGCAAATACCTTTTCGTTCCATCGACCTATACAGATCTTTTTACCTTTTAGTTCCGTAACGGCAATATTATTATCTGCGAAATCAAGCTCGTTGATGTGGTCAGCGATCTTATGCCACTTGAGTTCATGGTTCATGGTTCATAGTTCATTGTTCACAGTTCATGGCATATGGTTCATAGTTTGCCGCTATGATCTATACTATGAACTTCTTCAATATAGGAACTCGGTTTTATACGGATACCGTATCCTGTACATCTCTCTTACTTTTTTAAGGATCGAATCCCTCAGCAAGTCGATATTTCTTTTTTCAATGGCCGAAACAAATACGGCATTACCCCCGGTTTCACCTTGCCAGCGTTCATGCAGGTCGGCAAGGATCTCTTTTTTAGTGCTTTCTTCCAACCACTCATCAAAAGTGTGTTGTTCGTACAGATCCATTTTATTGAAGATGGTTAGCATGGGCTTGTCATGTACCTCTAATTCCTGCAAGGTCTTATTCACTACGCCCATCTGGTCCTCGTAAGAGGGATGAGAAATATCCACGACATGTAATAATATATCAGCTTCTCTTACTTCATCCAACGTACTTTTAAAACTTTCTACCAGGTGGTGAGGTAGCTTGCGGATAAAACCAACCGTGTCGCTTAATAAGAAAGGTGTCGTTTCATAAACAACCTTACTGGTAGTGGTATCCAGTGTCGCGAATAATTTGTTCTCGGCAAATACATCCCTTTTGCTAAGCAGGTTCATGATCGTGCTTTTGCCCACATTGGTATAGCCTACCAATGCGACGCGAATAAACTCGCCGCGCTCTTTCCGCTGCGTAAAAGCTTGCTTATCTATTTCCGCAAGGCGTTTTCTCAGTAAAGAGATCTTATCTCTTACGATACGTCGGTCCGTTTCTATTTCTGATTCACCGGGCCCCCTGGTACCGATACCACCTCCGAGTCTTTCAAGGTGTTTCCACATTCCGCGAAGCCTTGGCAGAATATATTGGTATTGTGCCAGCTCCACCTGCGCTTTTGCCTGTGCGGTTTTCGCCCGGCTGGCAAAGATGTCTAAAATGAGATCGCTGCGGTCGATGGTTTTTACATCGAGCGCTTTTTCAATATTGTTGATCTGCGCACCGGTCAGCTCATCATCAAATATCACAACCCGTATATTCTTTCCCTGCACATACTGTCTTATCTCTTCCAACTTTCCCTTTCCTACAAAATGGCGGCTATCAGGGTGCGGTAATTTTTGCGTAAATCTTTTTACCGCTACAGCACCCGCGGTTTCAGACAAGAAAGCCAGCTCATCCAGGTACTCCTGCAATTGCTGCTCTGTTTGTTCTTTATGTACCAATCCAACGAGTACGGCCCTTTCTTCTTTTTGTATTTTCTTTTTCTTATCCAGCATATATAAAATAAAACCCCGACACTAGCGTCGGGGCAAAAATAAATTAATAGTATGAGTAAAAGGGTGAAATCAATATTAAAGACCGCTTAAAGTAAGTCCGATAGAGAACGGCCTTACCTCAGGACCTGAGCCATCTTTAAATAAAGCAGTGACCTGGTAGCTCGTATACAAACTAAAATGGCTGTAGCCTACACGTGCCATCAGACTCAAACGGTTCTTATTAAAAAATTTTGTACTGGATTCCTTAAGCACATGATCGCTGATGGTACTCCCGCTCTTATCCTGGAATTTCGTGTTGCGTGTATGTGCATTGATCATCGTGCCCACTTTTACGCCGATCGCGGCTTTGAATCCTTTGCCCTGCAAGGGATCACCGGAAAAACGGAGTTCAACAGGTGCTTCTAAATAAACAGTTGCCAATTTTGTTTTCTTATAATGATTGGTATCGGAAACATTGGTGAAATAGATCGAGGGTGTCTGATCTTTGATACCAATTTTTGTACCCGAGAAAATGATATGATCGCTCCCGATACCAACGCCAAGAGCCATACTCATCTTCGGATTGTTCTTAAAAGGAAAATCGAACATTAAATAAGTATTAAAGCTTTTGGAAAAACCCTGCTGGTTGATCGTATCGGGAATGCCCGCCCACTTGGTATAGCCTAACTGTAGCAGGAAGTGGTCATTGGGCCGGTTGCTCATATCGGGCTTATTCTTTTTGGGCGCCGGATCTTTTTGTGCAAAGGCTGAGGTGGTCAGTAATGCAAGAGCGAACAGTGACAGTATCTTCTTCATATTAATTAGTAATGGACAAAAGTATTTTTGTGCCGGTTAACAAAAGGTTAAAGACCGGAAATCACAAACAAGAAATCAAAATAAGAAAGTGGGTTTAGAAAAACTTCCTTATTACTTATTCTTGGTGGACCCTGTAGGATTTGAACCTACGACCCTCCCGATTTATCGGGATGCTCTAAACCATCTATTAAAGATCCGATCAGGACGCTTTTTCAACAAGAAGCTGGATTATTTTCCGGTTTTTCCAGCTTTTTAACTGTCTCTCTCTCTTTATTGCTTCTTTTTTATCTGCAAAAGATTCCAAAAAACAAATTGACCAATCCTTAGCTCTTGCTGTAAAACCTCTATGATTAGCCAGATGCTTGCGCAACCTTTCTTCCGGATCAGCAGAAGATCCTATATAATAAAGATCTAGAGTGACAGAATAAAGGATGTAAACAAAATAATTCATCCTATTATTTTGGTGGACCCTGTAGGATTTGAACCTACGACCCCCTGATTATGAGTCAGGTGCTCTAACCGTCTGAGCTAAGGGTCCTGACTAGCTTTAAATAGTCAAGTTTTTTTTATTCAATGAGCCTACGACCCTCCCGATATAAATCGGGATGCTCTAACCGTCTGAGGTAAGGGTCCTGGACTTTCAGTATATCCTGAAAATTCTCCGAGGCGCAAAAGTAAAAAATTAATGCTGACAGGGCGAAGTTATTTCACCTCTTCAAAATCTATGTAATCACCCACTGGTTTTTGAGAGGCTGAAGACAAAGGGCCCTTATCTTCTTGCCGGTCATTCGCTTTACCCGTCTGTTCCTGCATGCGGGAATGCATTTCCCTAAACCCTTTTTTGATCTTCCGGCTCGCCATATAAACCGGGATCACCAGTTTAAAAATGAACTGGTAAACGATATAGATCAATAGGACATAAAAGACGTATTTCATTGTACAAAGATAGATTCAGCGGCAAGAATAATACCGGGAAAGAGAGTGGGTTGGCCGAAAAAGGCAGGGATCAGGTAATAGGGATTGGGAATTAGGCCCCCTGCTTTTAAAATTCCTACAGTGAACAATATTTCCTCAGCGGAAATAGTGGACAATCCTGACTCTACAGGTGAGGACCTGATCCCCAATTCCCAGTTCACCATTACCTCATCTCCGGTATTCAATATTTGGAAGATACCTGCGGTTTCCCTTACATTTGCCTTGGAAATAGCAGTAAGAAGGGAACGAAGCCGTTCCCTTCTTCTTTTATACAGCATGAACGGAGAAGCTCACATACAGGCAATAGAGAACAAAATAAAGGCTTTGATAAGCGAAGAGCCTGCTCTTTTCCTGGTAGAACTGAAGATAAAACCCACTAACAATATCAAGATCTTTATTGATGGCGACGAAGGAGTGAGTATCGAAAGACTGGTTTATTATAACCGGAAGCTCTACAAGGACATTGAAGAAGGTGGGATGTTTCCCGATGGGGACTTTTCGCTGGAGGTATCTTCCCCGGGATTGGATGAGCCACTCAAAATGCACCGGCAATACCGGAAGAACGTGGGCCGCCTGGTAGAAGTGATCACGAAGGAAGGAGAGAGGAAGGAAGGGAAACTTATCAATGTTTACGAAGAGGAAATTGTATTGGAGGAGCAAAAGGGCAAAGGGAAAAAACTGGAACTAACGGAGCATACTCTTCCACTTTCCACTATTAAAACAATAAAAGTTCAGATCAAATTTTAAACTCACGGGATTTCAAAAAAATGTGTTATGGCTAGTATCAATCTTATAGAGGCCTTCCGGGATTTCAAAGAAGCAGAAAACATCGACCGCCCTACAATGATGAAGGTGGTAGAGGATGTATTCAAAACCTTGCTTCGTAAAAAATTCGGAAGCGATGAGAACTTCGATGTAATCGTTAACGCTGAAAAGGGAGATCTCGAGATCATTCGCCGACGGATGATCGTGGAAGACGGGCAGGTCGAAGATCCGCTTGCCCAGATCGCTTATGCCGACGCTGTAAAGATCGAACCTGACTTTGAAGTCGGAGAAGAACTTTACCAGGAAATAGATCTTTATGATTTTGGCCGCAGGGCTATCCTCGCTGCCAAACAAACACTGGCGAGCCGGATCAGTGACCTGAAGAAAAATGCACTGGCCAAAAAATATGGTGACAGGACCGGTGAGATCATCAATGCTGAAGTGTACCAGGTATGGAAAAAAGAGATCCTGTTGCTCGATGATGAGGGTAATGAACTGATCCTGCCTAAAAGTGAACAGATACCACAAGACTATTTTAAGAAAGGTGAAAGTATTCGTGCCGTGGTGAAGAAAGTGGATATGAAGAACAATAGCCCCGTGATCATACTTTCCCGTACCTCACCTGATTTCCTCGCTAAACTGCTGGAAGTAGAAGTGCCGGAGATATTCGACGGGTTGATCGTTATAAAGAAGATCGTGCGTGACCCCGGAGAAAGAGCAAAGGTGGCAGTGGAATCTTACGACGATCGTATCGACCCCGTAGGCGCCTGTGTAGGCATGAAGGGTAGCCGTATCCATGGTATCGTAAGAGAATTGAAGAATGAGAATATTGATGTCATCAACTGGACAAGCAATATCCAGTTATTGATCCAACGCTCATTAACACCGGCGAAGATCACCAGTATGGAACTGGACCAGGAAGGCAAACATGCAAATGTATATCTGAAGCCCGACCAGGTTTCCCTGGCTATTGGCCGACGCGGAGTGAACATTAAATTGGCCTGCGAATTGACAGGATTTGAACTCGATGTTTACCGTGACAACGAAGGGGAAGTGGAAGCCTTCGATATTGACCTTGATGAATTCAGCGATGAGATAGATACATGGGTAATAGATGAATTAAAAAGAGTAGGTTGTGATACGGCCCGCAGCGTACTGGACCTTACCGCCGAGGAGCTGGAAAGAAGGACCGATCTCGAGAAAGAAACTATTACCGAGGTAAGGAAAGTATTGAAAGAAGAATTTGAAAAAGAATAATGCAGTGAATGGTCAATAGTGAATAGTCAATATTCACCATTCATCATTCAGCATTCACAAAAAAAACTGAATGGCAGAATTAAAACTTCCACGATTATTAGGTGCAGCCAAAGAGTTTAATGTTGGCCAGGATACCATCAGCGACTTCCTCATAGGTAAAGGTTTCCCCAGGGATGACCTGAAACCTACTTCAAAGCTGACGGAAGAGATGTATCGTGCCCTCCAGCAGGAGTTCTCAAGCGATAAAGCGGCCAAACAAAAAAGTGATCAGCTGGAATTACCCAAAGGAAGCACGGCTGAAGTGAAAAAGAAAAAAGAGGAAGAAGAGATACTCTTTAAAAAGGATGACAAATCTGCTGCTAAACCGAAAAAAGAACCCGTCGCCTCACCTCCCATTGTAAAAGAAGAACCGGTTGCACCACCCGTTGTCAAAGAAGAACCAGCGCCTGTAGTTGCGGCAGCAGAAGAGGTGGTAAAAGCCGAAGCGCCGGAGATCGAAGGGCCTAAACTGGTGAAGAAGATCGATCTCTCAACTATTGACTCATCGACACGTCCTAAAAAGGGAGCTAAGGCGAAAAAGGAAGATACTCCTGCTCCTGTCAGCACTCCTGCTGATGAAAAAGGAACAAAAGGCAAAGCAAGGAAAACAAAGAAAGACGAACCGGTCGAAGAGGTTGTTGCCAAAGCAGAACCTGTTGCACCTGCTGAAGAGGAGCAACCACCGGTCATTGAAAATATCGAAGTAGAAAAACTGACTGGACCCAAGATCCTCGGCAAGATCGAGCTACCCGTGAACTCCGATACCCGCCCGGTAAAAGATGAAAAGAAGAAACGGAAGCGTATCCCTATTGAGAAAAAGGATGTGAAGCGGGAGATCTTTATTAATAAAGATCCCGATAAAAGACCAGGTGGCGGAGGGTTTAACCAGAACCGGGGACGCAGCAGCGCACCCAATCGCAGCAATAATCGCGGTGGTGGACGTAAGGAAGATAAATTAATTGACGAAAAAGAGATACAGGAAAAGATCAGGGAAACTCAGGCCAAACTTTCGGGGGGCGGGGGCCGTGGTAAAAACCTGAAAGCAAAACTGCGCCGGGAGAAAAGACAGGAGATGGCAGATGCACAGGGAGATGCAGCGGATGATAACAAACTGCAGGTAACAGAATTCATCAGCGTCAGCGAACTGGCCAACCTGATGGATGTAAGTTTCGCGGAAGTGATCAGTAAATGTATGAGCCTTGGTATCATGGTGTCTATCAACCAGCGCCTTGATGCGGAGGTGATAGAACTGGTAGCCAGTGAATTTGGCTATGATGTCGAATTCATCGATATGGAGAAGCAAATGGAAATGGAAGAAGATGATGATGAGGAGGATAGTGAGGATGAATTGAAACACCGTTCGCCTATCGTGACGATCATGGGTCACGTTGACCATGGTAAAACATCCTTGCTTGACCATCTCCGCAATGCCAACGTGGTTGCGGGTGAAGCAGGAGGTATCACACAGCATATCGGCGCTTACCAGGTTGAACTTCCCAACGAAAAACAAATTACATTCCTTGATACTCCGGGTCACGAAGCCTTTACGGCAATGAGGGCGAGGGGTGCCAAGGTTACGGATATCGCGGTGATCGTGATCGCTGCCGATGATGCGGTGATGCCTCAAACCCGTGAAGCGATCAGCCACGCACAGGCTGCCGGTGTACCGATGATCTTTGCGATCAATAAGATCGATAAGGACGGCGCTAACTCGCAAAAAATATATGAGCAGCTATCGCAAATGAATCTGCTGGTAGAAGAATGGGGTGGTAAATTCCAGAGCCAGGAAATTTCTGCCAAGAAAGGATTGAATATTGATAAACTTCTCGAGAAGATATTACTGGAAGCCGAATTATTGGACCTGAAAGCCAATCCCGACAGGGAAGCAACAGGTACGATCATTGAAGCTTCATTGGACAGAGGCCGTGGTTATGTAGCCACATTACTTGTAGAAAATGGAACATTGGAACCGGGCGACCTGATCGTCAGCGGGCAATATTTTGGCCGTGTAAAAGCCATGTTCAACGAAAGAAATAAAAAGGAAGAGAAGGCAGGCCCTTCAGCGCCGGCAGTAATATTAGGATTGAATGGTGCACCACAGGCCGGTGAAAAATTTAAAGTGTATGAAGATGAAGCCGAAGCCAAAGAGATCGCTTATCGTCGCGCACAGATATTAAGAGAGCAGGGCATCCGGACGAAGAAACATATCACGCTCGATGAGATCGGTCGTCGACTGGCACTGGGTAGCTTCAAAGAACTGAAAGTTATCATCAAAGGTGACGTGGATGGTTCGGTGGAAGCCCTTAGTGATTCACTGCAAAAGTTGTCTACTCAGGAAATACTGGTAAGTGTGATACATAAAGGCGTGGGCCAGATCAATGAGAGTGATATCGTACTGGCCGAAGCATCGGATGCGATCGTGATCGCCTTTAATGTACGTCCTTCTTTACAGGCTTCAAGACTTGCGGAGAATGCTGGTATTGAAATAAAAATGTACTCCATCATTTATACTGCCATCGACGAAGTGAAGAGTGCCATGGAAGGGATGCTCGAACCGAAAGTGCAGGAGAAGATCGTTGCCAATGTGGAGATACGCGAAGTATTCAAATTCGACAAGGCCACCGTGGCCGGATGTTATGTACTCGATGGCAAGGTCAGGAGGGATTCGAAGATCCGCCTGATCAGGGATGGTATCGTTATTTATCCCGCCGCCGGGAATGTAGCAGAACTGGCTTCATTGAAACGCTTTAAGGATGACGCTAAAGATGTGCAGGCAGGCATGGAATGCGGATTAACAATCAAAAATTTCACTGATTATAAAGTTGGGGACGTGGTGGAAGCGTATGAGCAGGAGGAAGTGAAGAGAACTTTATAGCCAGTAGGGTTCGGCAAGTAGGGAGTAGGGAAAAAGGTTACCTATCACGCAGCCCTACTAGCTAATCCCATCTTAGCCCAAACATTTGTTAAATACCCCTGCCCCCTCAATAAAAATTAAAGGACAAAGTACTTTTGAACTCTATGCATATTATAAAAAGATTTGCCGCTGTTTGTTGCATGTTGTTTGCTTTTATCGTCGTAAAAGCACAACCACAGAAAGTTGTAGCTGATAAGATCGCGGCTATCGTTGGAGACCGTATCATTCTTCATTCCGATATCCAGAATTCATTGGCCGATATTGTACGACAGGGTGGTACCGTTCCTGAGAATGGCGCTTGTATGCTAACGGAGCAGGCGATCGTTTCCAAAATATTGATGTTGCAGGCTGAAAAGGATTCTTTGCCTGTTTCTGATGAAGAGGTTGAAGCAGAACTAGACCAGAAGATCCGCTATTATATTAACCAGTTGGGCAGCCAGCAGGCTCTGGAAGATATGGCAGGCAAAACGATCTACCAGATCAAAGATGACGCGAGGGAATCCGTGAAAGAACAAAAACTTGCCGGTTCCATGCAACGAAAGATCGTCGATAATGTCCGCATCACTCCCACCGAAGTAAAAGCATTCTTTGATAAGATACCTAAAGACAGTTTACCTTACTACGAATCCGAACTGGAGATCGGCCAGATCATTGTTTATCCCAAGGCTTCCCGTGAGATAGAGCAATATGTGATCGGGGAAATGAATAATTATAAAAGACAGCTCGAAGGAAAGCTCGCAGATTTTTGTGGCCTGGCTAAACAAGTCTCGGAAGACCCGGGTAGTAAGGAAAGATGTGGTCAATACCAGGTAAATCGTAATGAAAAAACATGGGACCCTGTTTTTCTTTCCACTGCTTTCCGACTGAAAGAAGGTCAGATATCATCGCCTGTCAAATCCAAGTTCGGTTATCACATTATACAAATGGTGAAGCGAAATGGTGATGATGCTGATGTGCGTCATATCCTCCGGGTACCGCCTATTACGGATGATGAAATAAAACAAGCTAAGATCAAATTGGATACGGTTCGTGCGAAGGTTATTACCGGGATCATGACATTTAATGCTGCTGCCTCAAGGTACAGCGACGATGAAGCTGCTAAATTTGCCGGTCCTTTTATCACCGGCAGGGATGGCTCAACTTATATTACGATCGATCAGCTGGATAAAGAGACGGTAGGTATGCTTACGAAAATGAAGATAGGCGACATATCACAAGCTGTTCCTTTCACTGGCGAACAGGGTAAAAAAGGCGTAAGGATCGTGTATCTTAAATCAAGATCAGAGCCTCATCGCATGAATCTGCAGGATGATTACAGCAAAATATCCCAGTATGCCCTCGAAGAAAAAAAGAGCAAAGTGCTGGAAAAATGGCTGCAAGACAAGATACCAGCCTATTATGTTATGGTAGATAATTCCACCGTCCAGGACTGCCCGGTGCTTAAGAAATTCGACGGAAATAAAAAATCCTTCTGATCCTTCCTTAGTGTCTTCACCAGGTAATGGTTTTGTATTACTTGTCCCTTATCGCTACTCATCATCTTTCCGGGACAGGAGTATCGTAAGTATAAAAGCCTGCAGGTAAATCCTCGTATTAATTATCTTTACGGCAGGTAGATCATTGATCAAACTTGCTGTAACGAATGCCACCTTCAACATCATCCATTGACCTCGCCGGATATTTTTCTTCTTCCCGTCTTTTCTTTTATATCATAACTGATCAGCAAGGGGATCGTGCATATGCTAATGATCTTTTTGATACCGTATTCAAAAGATCCACTGATGTTCTGCCGTTGAGTAGCTCTTTTACCAACCCCGATGAGTATTTTGAGATCATCAGGCATTGTGTACTGCAAAAAGAAACCAGACGGGTAGCAGTACTGGCAATGAAACTCACTGACGACCGGGTTAAAATGGTAAAATGGGAGTTTTCTGTTTTGGAACATGATAATAAGCTTTGCGTGCAGGGCATAGGTTCTTTTACAGAAGAGGCCCTCGCCCTGAATGGAACCGATAAAACGGACAGGCTTGCCAGCGCTATACCAGAGCGCTATACTGCCTATGAAAAAAGTCCTGAAGGACTTTGGCGGTTTGACTCAGTAGATCCGATCACGGCCAGTTTACCTCCCGATGAGATACTTCAATACTGGAAGAAAAATGCTATCCTGTCTGAATGCAACGATAGTCTTGCCCGTATGTACGGTTTTGAAAAAGCAAGCGATCTTATCGGCGTCACCCTTGAACAACTCATTGATTTTTCTGACGAAGGGATGCTGGAAAACATGCGAAAATTCATTCGCAATGGATTGCGCTCAATGCAAGTAGAAACAAAAGAGTTTGACCGGTACGGTAATCCCAAACATTTCCTTAACCATATGGAAGGGACAATAGAAGAGGGAAAGATCATCCGTGTCTGGGGAACTCAAATAGATATAACAGAACAACGCAAAGCGGAAGAAAAGAATCTCTATCTCGCCTCCTTGATGGAAAGTGTTTCGGATATCATTATCTCGCAGGATGTAGATTTTAATATCGTTTCATGGAATAAAGCAGCGCAGGAAGTATATGGGTACAGCCCGGAGGAAATGATAGGTCGAAAAATACTGGAGGTCCTGCATTTTGAATACCAGGGTATCGATCGCACTGAATTTTTTGAAATTGTAGAGAAGCAGGGAAGCTGGAAAGGGGAGGCGTATACGACCAACAGGATGGGAAAACCTATAACTGTTCTTGCAACGATCACCAAAATAATCAATGAAAGAGGAAAGCATACCGGCTATGTCAGTGTGAGCAAAGACATCACGGAAAATAGAAAAGCACAGGAACAGGTGCAGCGAAGTGAATTGTTTTACAGGAATCTTATTGCTGAATCTCTCGATGGTGTTTTATTAACGGATGAGAAAGGGGATATCAGTTTTGCATCAACATCCGTCACGAAAATATTGGGCTATGAACCGGAAGAATTGCACGGTACAAACATGTTCAAATATGTTTTCCCCGAAGATGTGGAATTGGCGGCCGCGAGTTTTACAGACGAGGTCAAAATGCGCCCACGTGTAAAATTTATTAATATCAGGTTGCTTCACAAATCGGGTAACATTGTATGGTGTGTAGTTAGAGGGCATAATATGCTTGATAATCCCTATGTCAGCCGCATGGTCATTTATTTTGCGGATGATACCCTGCGAAAGAATGCGGAGCAGGCGCTCGTTGAAAGTGAAAAGCGGTTTCGTCGCCACGCTACCGTGCTGAATAATGTGACCGATGTTATCGTTACAGTTGACATAAACAGGGTAGTAACTTCCTGGAATAAGATCCTTGAGCGATTGAGCGGTATCACGGAGAAAGAAGCGATGGGCAGGTCATTCCGTGAAGTGATCCTTACGGATTATTCGCCTTACACGAATGACCAGGTTGCTGCTATTGTATTAAAGGAAGGGATATGGCGGGGGGAGGTATCCTTTACCGGCCAGGATGGTGAAAAGAAATACCTTCTTCATACCATCTCTGTATTGCATGATGAGCAAGGCGAGAATATTGGGATGCTTGGTGTGGGAAAGGACATTACAGAGAGGAAAAAGATCGAAGCAAGATTACAGCAGAGCGAATCGTTTTACCGCACATTGGCGACCAATTCACTCGATGGCATCGTCATGACGGATGCTGCGGGTAAGATCAATTACTGCGGCCCTTCCATTTTAAAGATATCGGGTTATGATGTGGCTGATCTCTTGGGTCGTAACATTTTCGATTATGTTCATCCGGAAGAAATTTCCAGCGCCCTGGAAGCTTTCAGCGCAGAGATGAACAGTGGATCCAATGTCAACTATATTGTTATCCGGCTCCGTCATGCCGTCCGTGGCTGGGTATGGTGTACGGTGCGTGGGCATAATTTGCTCGAGGACCCTGTGCTTCGGTCAATGGTCATCTACTTTACCGATGATACAAAGCGAAAGCATATCGAAGACCGTCTCCGTGAAAGTGAAAGCCGCTTCCGTGATCTGATACATAATCTCAGGCTTGGTATCATTCTTCTGAATGAAAGATCAGAAACCATCGTCTGTAACCAGGCTGCACTGAACATGCTCGGGGTGACAGAGGATCAATTAATGAACAGGACCTATGAACCCCGCTGGAATGTGATACATGAAGATGGCACTGATTTTTCACAAACTGATTACCCTGTGCCTACCGCTATACAAACAAAGAAACCTGTAAGGGATGTAGTAATGGGGATTTTAAAACCTTTCACTAATGACCGGGTATGGGTACTGGTCAATGCAGAACCATTATTAAACGAGGAAGGAAAGATTATCAACGTGATCTGTTCATTCGCCGATATAACAGAACAGCGCCGGCTTTCGCAAGAACTCATAGAACAGGAGGTTCAAAGGCAAAGGCTTATTACCCAGGCCACGATCGACGGGCAGGAAAAAGAAAGACAGGAAATTGGGAAAGAGCTGCATGATAACATTAACCAGCACCTTACTACCACCCGGCTCTACCTGGAAGTAGCAAGCGATAAATCTTCCGGAGCGGTATTGGAAATGATCAGGCTGGCTCATAAAAGTCTTACGGATATTGTAAATGAAATTAGAAAGCTGTCCCAATCGCTGGTGCCTCCAACGTTGGGTGACCTAGGTCTCACTGAATCAATACAGGACCTTTGTGATTCACTTCACCGGACACACTCATACCATATAGAGTTTCATCACCGTCACTTCAATGAAGAATACCTGCCCGGTAATCTCAAACTGATGATATTCCGTATCATCCAGGAACAAGTAAATAATATTATTCGTCATGCCCAGGCACGGTTGATCCGGATCAAACTACAGGCAGATGCCGAAAACATTATTTTCAGCATCGCTGATGATGGGTGTGGGTTTGATCCAACGCATTATAAAAAAGGGATGGGTATCAGTAATATAACCAACAGGGCCAGTCTTTTTTCAGGAAGGGCTGAGATCGAAGCCGCTCCCGGCAAGGGTTGTACCATCACGGTCACCATACCTCTTACAGAAGCAGTAGGCACACTGAATTAGCCTGCCGGAATCATTTTGTCGTTATCTTTGCGCCTTGCATGAGCGATCCCATAAAACATGAATGCGGCCTTGCATTCATCCGTTTAAGAAAACCTTTCTCTTATTACCAGCAACAGTATGGTACCGTACTGTGGGGGCTTAACAAGCTGTACCTGCTGATGGAAAAGCAACATAACCGCGGGCAGGATGGAGCAGGATTGGCTACTGTAAAATTAAATGTAGAGCCGGGCTATCCTTTTATGAACCGGATGCGCAGCAATGCACCCCAGGCGATCGCCGATATTTTCCAACGCATAGGAAAAGAGATAGAAGAATTGGAGAAGTATCACCCCGATATCAAAAACCATCCGGGGCTGATGAAGGGTCATGTCAATTTTCTTGGAGAATTATTGCTGGGTCATCTTCGCTATGGTACACAGGGAAAGAATAAGGTGGAATACTGTCACCCATTCATTAACCGTGATACGATCCCTTCCCGCAACCTTGCAATGGCCGGCAATTTTAATATCGTGAATTCCGATGAACTGTTTGCACTGATCGGGAAGGAGCCACATGATACCGTGCGTTTCAGCGATCTCGCGGCCATGATCGAGCTGATGCATACTTTCCTTTGCAAAGAAGACGAGGTATCGCCCGGCCATATGGATATAAAAAAAGTGCTCAAAAAGACCCTTCCGCTGCTTGATGGTGGTTTTCATGTAGGAGGTGTGACCGGGAACGGGATCGGTTTTGTTTTCCGCGATGCACATGGGATCCGTCCTTCCTACTATTATGTCAACGAAGAAGTAGTGGTAGCAGCTTCCGAGCGGGCAGCGATCAGGACCACTTTCAATGTGGGTGAGAATGAAGTAAGGGAACTGATGCCTGGACAAGCATTGATCGTAAATGAAAAGGGAGAGGTTGAGATCGCACAAATACTGGAGCCTAAGGAAAGAAAGGCCTGCAGCTTCGAGAGAATTTATTTTTCAAGAGGAAGTGATGAAAAGATATACCGTGAAAGGATAGCACTGGGGTACAATTTGAGTGAGCAGGTGCTGAATGCTATTGATCATGATCTGAAGAACACGATCTTCTCTTTTATTCCCAATACAGCGGAGACCGCATTTTACGGAATGCTAAAGGGGATGGAAGATTACCTCAATAAGGTTAAAATAGAAAGGATATTAAGCTGGGATAAAGATTTTGATGCGGAGAAGCTCACTGAAATGGTACAACGCCGCATACGTATCGAGAAGATCGCTATCAAAGATGTGAAAATGCGCACCTTTATTACAGAAGATGCCAGCCGGAATGAAATGGTGCAGCACGTCTATGATATCACCTATGGTACTGTCCGGGCTGGCGAGGACACACTCGTTGTTATTGACGACTCGATCGTAAGAGGTACAACTTTAAAAGAAAGTATTATCCGGATGCTTGCAAGGCTGAACCCCAAACGGATCATTGTTGTTTCTTCCTCGCCACAGATAAGGTATCCCGACTGTTATGGTATCGACATGAGCAAAATGGGCGACTTTATAGCCTTTAATGCGGCAGTCGAGCTGGCGAAAGAAAAAGGAAAGACGGGCTGTCTTAAAGAATTGCATGAAAAATGCAAAGATCTTCACCGCAATAATCAATTGCATACAGAGAATGTAGCGAAGCAATTATATAAATTATTCAGCACCGAAGAGATCTCCGCGAAAATTGCGCAGCTCATTACGCCCCCGGGTCTTACTATTCCAGTAGATGTGATATTTCAAAGTATAGAAGATTTGCATAAATCCTGCCCCAGCAACCTCGGCGACTGGTATTTTACCGGCAACTATCCCACTGCCGGCGGAAATAAAGTCGTGAATAAAGCATTCATGAATTATATGGAGGGGAAGAACGTGAGAGGGTATTAAAAATCAGGAATCAGGACTCAGAAATAAGAAAGTGAAAGAGCTCATAGTGGGTTTGGTATCGGACTTGATAGTTTAATTCACATGAACCACGATCCAAAATTTTGCACTTATGAAGCAGCTAATACTTGTACGCCATGCGAAAAGCGATTGGAACGATCCAGGCCTCAGTGATATTGATCGGCCGTTGAATGAAAGAGGCAAACGGGATGCTCCTGTTATGGCACATCGACTGCTCGATAAAAAAGTTAAGATCGATGCGCTTATATCCAGTCCGGCAAAACGAGCTGCGAAGACCGCAAAGATCTTTGCTGACGAATTGGGGGTAAAAAAGAAAGAGATCATTTTCAAGGAAGATCTATACCTCGCTTCTCCATCTGCTTTTTATACAATTATAGCGGGAATGGATGATAGCTTTGATACGATCGCACTCTTTTCCCATAATGGAGGTATCACCGATTTCGCCAACCAGCTTACTGATGCGAGAATAGATAATATTCCAACCTGTGGTGTATTTGCTATAAAAATTGAAGACAACTCCTGGAAAAATTTCAGGGAAGCCAAAAAAGAATTCTGGTTCTTCGATTATCCGAAGGCTGGTACGAATAAGCAGGATAAGGAATAAGGAATCAGGAATTAGGAATCAGGAAGTTGGCTGTTTCCCTGGTACAAGAAGCAGTTCTATGATCGCTTGCTGAAGCAGAGATCCTTTTAGGTGTGGTATCCTGTAATTGAAATTGGCAGCATCCATCAGCGAATTCTCCAGTGAAAACATTTTCTGGTTTACAGAAAGGGCAATTTTATTATTCATAAGGTAGTTGCCTAAATATTCCTGCTCTGTTTGCCCGGGTGTGGGGATGAAAATGCATTTCTTTTCAAGTATCATCGCATCCATAACCGTACTGTAGCCGCTCCTGCTGATCACATATTCTGCTTGTTCCATTTCATCGTTGAGGTCCTCTGAAGAAAGGTGATTATAAAATCTTATCATGTTTGTAGAGGGGATAAGATTTTTGCTTCCGGGTAATCCTCTTACTACGGTTGCTGTACCCTCGTAATGGCTTATTTGTAGGGCGATGATATTCTCAAACATACTACGTTGCGGCTCGGGCCCGGAGAGTATCACCAGCATATGTTTTTTTTGGACAGGAATATTTTTTTTGGTGAATCTTGAAAGCGGTCCGATATATTTCACGGGTATGGGTGGTTTTTTTAAGGGATGTGAAAGTTCACCTGACAGGTTTATTTCTCCTTCCTGGTCGGGCACCCAACATACAGTGAACCGCCTGATATATTTGTAATTCCTTTTCTGCAATATTCTTTCGCTCCATTTACCAGCCGGACTTTTGATATGCAGCTGATGAGTAATAAAAGCACAGGGAATACCAGCATGATATAGACCATAGCGGTTATCACTTATGACAGCATCGAATTGATGCTCTTTCACCATTGTTTTCAACCATTCCTGTTCTTTTTGTATGGCGCTTCGCAGTTTGGGCCACTGGCTTATCATTTTCCATATTAGTCCTCCCGCAGTTTTTGAATAATGGATACGGTACCCCGGAAGCGATAAAAAAGGAAGTTGGGGAAATTCTTCAGTTAGCAAGTGCTGTTGTGCTCCTTCGCCTGCCAGCCAGACATCAGCGCCCTGGGAAATAAGTTCCCGGATGATGGGGATACATCGGGTGGCATGGCCCAGCCCCCAGTCGAGTGGAGCTACCAGGATGCGTGCTTGTCCACCGGGAAGATGGGTTTTTTCGGCATTTTTTCCTGATAAAAGCTGATTCATGTTAATTTTTGAGCCATTTCCTGCAATGGGATACTAATTTGTTTGTAAAATAGTTTTAATTTAGAACTTCTCCGTAAGGGGTCCAATGGACAAAATATGAAACAGACAAGTAAAATAGCTCTCCTGGTTTTATTGATAGCCTCCGTTTTTTTTACGGCCTGTAACCGGAATTATTCGGGAGGCGGTAAAAGCAAATATTGTGGTTGTCCTGGTCAGAAAGCCAATGGCGGCTGGTAATAGCAATTGTGATGATAAGCACTAACCGTGATATGATGGTGATGCTCAGAAAAGAGGGGATTACGGATAAAGAAATACAATTCCTTCGGCAGTTACTACGAATAACAGAATCCCCCATTCATTTTTGTACAGCACATGAGTTGGTTGACCGCAACCGTATTACATCCAACCATAAAAAAATATTGAAACGGTCACGTCATTTCTTCCTGGGATCATTCCGTTTTTTGATCAATAAGAATTAAAAGCAGGAAGCTATCAGGATAATCTTTTAAGGGCGTCTCTTAACTTACCGATCATTTCTTCGATCTCTTCTTTTTTGCAGGTACCTACGCTTAA
Source organism: Chitinophagaceae bacterium (assembly GCA_035526625.1). Lineage (GTDB taxonomy): Bacteria > Bacteroidota > Bacteroidia > Chitinophagales > Chitinophagaceae > JJ008. Next base: position 8,807 of record DATLCB010000027.1, on the reverse strand, counting down.
CCGGTACCACGCAGAACTGCGTTCGGCGCCGAATGCATAAAAGGGAACAACCGCCAAACCCGCCGCATTCAGCACATAGGCTGTTACAGCACCCTGGTCTCCGAGTATCTTGCCATCGTGTGTTCTTTTCCCAACCCCGTCAATTTTGATCGTAAGATAGATGGCAGCTTCAGGAGCGATAGCATCGACTGTCAATCCTTCATTTTTTAATTGCATGAAACCATTGTAAATGCAGCGAAGTCTTTCCTCGATCTCTTTTTTAAAGCGGACAAGATATTTTTTGATGCCATCACGATTGGAAAGGTAAAGGGCTACTGCTTTTTGCTCCGCCATTGGCGCCCATGCACCGACATGTGTAAGTATGGCTTTCATTTTATTGATAACATTAGCCGGACCCATACCCCAACCTACCCTGACACCGGTAGCGGCAAATACTTTACTTATGGCATCAATAAAGATCGTGTATTCTCTCATGGCCGGGCGAAGCGAAACAGGATTATAATGCTGAATATCACCATAAGTAAGATGCCAGTACATCTGGTCATACATCACATATATTTTCTTTTCATTATCCCCTCTTCTTTTATTTTCTTCCAGCACCATATCGCAGATCGCTTCCAGTTCTGCTTTACGAAAGGTAGTACCGGTAGGGTTTTGCGGCGAACAAAGAGAAATAAGCGTAGCTTCTTTGATATAAGGAAGTATATCTTCTGCCGTCGGCATAAAATTATTGGCAGCTTTTGCTTCGATAACGATATGTTCACCCTCTACAAAATGCGTATAGTGATTATTGTTCCAGCTGGGTACCGCATAGATCACTTTATCGCCTTTATCACATACAGCACGAAACACCGCGTAAATAAGTGGGCGACCACCTGAGGCGATCAATATCTCATTCGTGCCGTAATCCAATCCTTCTTCATCTTTTAAAAAAGAATGAACAGCTTCCCGCAGATCAAGGTTCCCTTCCGCGGCCGGGTAGTTGGTGAAATGTTTGCGATACGCATCCACGATCGCATCTTCCAGTTCTTTGGGGATCGGGAACATGGCAGGATCAAAATCTCCGACCGTGAAATTGTAGATACGTTCACCCTGGCGGATCTTTTCCTTGATCTCACCACCCAGTTTTACGATCTCAGACCCTATCAATGTCTCTGATAAATAAGACAATTTCATACACTAAGCCTTTGCGACAAAAGTAAGCAAATGGCCTATATGAAAACCGTATCAGCAGGGGCCGGTAAATGAGTATAAAAAAAGGAAAGCCCTCGTTTCAGACGGCTTTCCTGCTAAATATATACCATTAGAACTGTTGTTACTTAATGACGGCCACGGCTTTTCTGTTTTTTATTCTTATACCATCCATTGTGATTGCCATTATCATGTTTGTAATATCTCGTTCTGTATTCGTCATGATAATAATAGGCATTAGGCCTGTTTATTACCACTTTATGACCGGCATAAAGATCATACTCCCTGTACCTTGGTGGCAACGAATTTGAGAAGACCCAGCGCCCATTAGAAAGGTAAATGAACTCCCGCCGGGGAACATAATAATACGTTTCAATGTCGGGCAGGTAATAGTATTCTACATAATCATAACCCGGAGCTCTCCAGCGGGGCTGATCCCCGATATTGATATTGACACCTCCGCTCACCTGGGCCTCTGCTGATCGTGCAAACAGCAGACCCGCAACAAGAATAGCAGCACCAGCAAGTATCTTTTTCATATACATGTTTTTGTAACTGCATATTTTCAAAGACGGTGCCAGAGCCAGAAAATGAAATGGCAAAAAAGTTATCAGTAGGTTATAAATCTAATCCGGATCATAAGGAATGATGGATACGACCCTGCTGTTAATTAGTTGAGAGTTTAGGGGTTTAGCCTCACTCTGATCGATCATTCCACCAGGTAAATGATCTTTGTTTGCCACTTACCCGTATCCTTTTCATTGGCGGGTCCATATATGTATTGTTCGATCACCGGCAATTTTGCTTTTAATTTTTTTTCGACTATATACTTGTCGATACTTCCATGCGCACTTCCCATTCTATCATAAGCACCCTGGTATGTTACCTGGAGAGCCTTGGATGCACCGATGTCTGTGATACGTATGATATTACTGTTAGTTTTGGTTCCGGCAGGTACAGGAATAGCGGCAGCAAGATCAGCCTGTTGGTTTTTTTCATCCCATTCAGAATATAAGCCAGTAACGATGCCGTTGAATGAATTATTTTTTGCAGCATCTTCATACAACAAAGGCAAATGCTGCGCAAAAAAGGCCTGGATATCCTTCCATTTGACAATCTGCCTTATATAGGCAAATGTTGTAGCAGGAAAATCTATTTGCATGACCTCAAACGATGCTGGCGCTACAACGGCCGTGCCAGAGGTTTTTTCGGAAACTTCTTTCAGCGAAGCGAGTCCCTTTTCAAAATCTTTTCCCATTTCTTTATCCATGCTGTAAAAAAGATTGAAAATATTCCATGGGCGTGGAGTAGCCATTTCAAAATTCCAGGTAACAATCGTCGAGCCGCTTCCTTCATTCAGCGTGAAGAAAGATGTTGCATCTATCCTTTTAGGTTTCCGGAATTCAAAAGAATGAGTGACTTTTTGACCGGGAATAAGCCCGGTTATCTGCATTTTCCCTTCGCCGGATAAACCCGGCTCCCCTGTCCAGGAACTGGTAGCCCCAACAGTTCCATCATTACCGCTAAGTGTATAGGTGGCCGAAGTGTCCTGTTGCGTCCATACCGACCATTTGTTGAAATTTTCCAGCCGGGATAACTGTTCATAGACCACAGCGGAGGGTGCATTGATAGTAATGGATCTTTCTAGCTTTTGTTTGGTGGGCATCAGCAACGACAATATGGCCGTAGCTATGATCACAAACACCAGGAATACAAAAAGGGGTTTTATAAATTTCATCGGGAATTAAAAAGACTTTAATTCTTTTTTCTCTGGTATTAAAACGGCGCGGATGAACCTTTCAGGCCTGATATATTTTTTTGCCGCATCCTGTATCATCTTCGAGGTCAGGTTATCGACCTGTTTTTGCCTTTTCAGTATATCCGCGGGATTGTTGCCTGAATAATACGCCTCATAGAGATTGTTCATCCAGAAAGCATTTTGCTTCAGGTCAACTTCCAATCTTCTTCGCTGCTGCTCTTTTACTTTTTCCAGATCCGCAGTGGACACGCCCTTGTCAATGATCTTTCTTAACTCATCCATGGCAGCTTTGCTAAGTGTGTCCACATTTTCAGGGGCACAGGGAAAAGAAATGCTGAATGTAACGTAGGAATAGGGGATCTTAGCCATGCCGCCATAAGCACTTACGCCATACACACCTCCCTTTTCTTCTCTTAGTTTTTCGACGAGTTTGATGTCCATCACTTCACCAAGACTGCGTAAGGCATAGTTATCGCTGGCATTATAAACAGCGGGTGCAGAGAGTACGAAATTCACCATGCTTTTCGGGTCTGTGCCTTTCGTGATGACAGTATCAATAGCACGAGAGGGAGGGCGGATGCCCAGGTCCTTATAATTTTCACGTTTGGGGTTGGCGGGAAGACTGCCGATATATTTTTCAAGGAGCGGTTTGATCGTTTCTTCATCGACCGCTCCTACAAACAGGAAAGTGAAATCACCTGCATTGCCAAAACGCTCTTTATAGATCTGCATACCGCGGTTCAGATCGATCTTATCGAAGTTCTCCGCCTTTGGTATGCCACCACCGCGGGGATGATTTTGCGTCATCAGTTTTTGGAATTCCACGTTGAAATAGATCTGCGGATCGGCCGCCAGGTTGCTGTACAACTGCTTTTGCCGGGTCTTGAAAGATTCAAAAGCATCTGCATCTTTCCGTGGTGATGTAAAATATAAATGGATGAGCTGCAAAAGTGTTTCGGTTTCTTTGGGTATGGCGCTTCCGTTCATTCCCTCGCTGTAGGTTGCGATGTTGGGACTTACTGTTGTGTTCTTTCCTTTCAGCATATTGGAAAGATCGGTGGCCGAAAAGCCGGCCACGCCACTTTGGTTCACAATAGAAGCGGCATAACTTGCGGAATAGTAGTCTGCATCTTTTACCAGGGAATGGCCACCCTTGCTGAAGGCGCGGAAAATGATCTCATCATTTTTAAAAGTGGTCGGTTTGATGATCACCGTAGCGCCATTGGAAAGCGTAAAAGTGGTAATGCCAAGTTCTTCATCCGTTTTTGTGCTGCTGATCTTTCCTGGTTTGATCTTATTGGCGTCAAGCAATGCTGTGGCCAGCACTTTGTTCTTATAAGGTTCAACCGCCGCCACATCAACTGCGGCAATGATCCTGTTCACTTCTTCATCTGAAGGGATCTTTACGCCTTCCTTATCCGGGGCATTCATGGTGACCACCATATTATTCTTCGTGATCCATTGCGCCGCGAGTTTATTGATCTCTTCCAGTTTTACAGAAGAGAAATACTGTTTGACAAAATCATATTCCCATTCAATACCCGGTATCGGCTCGTTGATGAGGAAATTATTGCTGTATTCATCCACATAATTATAAGACTCTTCTTTCTCTCTTTCATTGAAAATGCGGTCATAAAAACTCATCATCTGTTTCTTCTGCAGCTCAAACTCTGCGGGAGTGAATCCATATAGCAGCAATCGCCGGTTTTCCAGCAGCAAGGCCTGTAAGGAACGGGCCATACCGGTATCGCTGGTATTGGCATAGAGCTGGTACACATCTTTTGTTTTAGCATAACTGTTAGCATAAAAAGAACCAGCAGCAACAAAGGGTGGATTGGACCTTAGGGTCAGTTCCCTCAGGCGACTGTTGAGCATACCGGTGAACAAGCGGGTATTGATGTAACGGCAGTAATCTCCGATCGTCACCTGTGGCAGCAATTCTTTCTTATAAATTACCTGTACAGAGGGGAACGCAGTTTCTTTATCCTTGGCTACTACGGTTAATACCTCAGTATGGTCGGGAACATCGAAATTCTCTCTCTTACGGGGAGATGCAGGAGCGGGTATATCGCTGAAGGTTTCCCTGATCTTTTGTTCTATATCATTTACATCAATATCACCGACCACCACCACTGCCTGCAGATCGGGGCGGTACCAGTCGGTATAAAATTTTTTGAGAGAAGCATGAGAAAAATTTTCCAGCGATGCTTTGGTGCCGATAGGCAAGCGCTCTGCATATTTGGAACCACGATATTGAACCGGTAAGGTTTGCTTCATCATTCTTTCACCGGCGCCGCGGCTCAATCTCCATTCTTCTATGACCACACCTCTTTCTTTTTCTATCTCCAGCGAATCCAGGAGGGCATTATGCGCCCAGTCTTCCAATATTTGCAACCCTTTTTCGACCAATCCCGGTTTATCTGTCGGTACAGGAAGAATATAAACGGTTTCATCGAAGCTGGTATAGGCATTCAGGTCGGCGCCAAATTCTACACCAATGCTTTGCAGGTAATTCACCAGTTCATTCTTAGGAAAACGTTTAGTGCCATTGAAATTCATGTGCTCCATGAAATGCGCAAGTCCCAATTGATCATCATCTTCGAGTACTGAACCGGTATTCACCACCAGTCGCATCTCCACTCTCTTTTCAGGCAGGCTGTTATGACGGATATAATAAGTAAGACCATTGGGAAGACGACCGATCTTGACCTTAGGATCAACAGGCATTACCTGTTCCATATTGATCTGTGACCATGCTGAATGCATGATAGCTATCATTGCGACAACTAAAAGGCTGCACTTTTTGATCAGGGTCATACTCACTTTTTTTTAGGAAGGTAAATTTATCGGAATAGCATTGTTTTATAAAATAAAAAACCCCCATAAAACGGGGGTTAATTCAGGGAAACAAAGTGCTTATTGACCCGTTTTATCGTTGTATTTTTTTTCCGCTTCCTTAGCCTTTTCAAAATCAAGGACTACACCGTTGATGCAATAGCGTAAGCCTGTTGGCGGAGGCCCGTCGTCGAATACGTGGCCAAGATGCGCTTTACAACGGCCGCACTGTGTTTCCGTACGGGTCATACCATGCGTATTGTCCGGCGTGTAAATGATACTCCCCTTGCTGATGGGCTCATAAAAGCTTGGCCAACCACAACCACTGTCAAATTTTGCATTGCTTTTGAACAAGGGATTGCCGCAGGCGGCACAGTAATATGTTCCCACTTCTTTAGAATCCTCGAACTTGCTGGTCCAGGGTCTTTCAGTTCCTTTCTGACGGGCTATATAAAAGACATCGGCGGGCAGCACTTTCTTCCACTCTTCATCGCTCATCACTACTTTACTGCTGTCTGTATTGGAATAAACGGGGTTATTCTTTTTTGCGCTATCCATTTGTACTGAATTTTTATTGCTATTGTTGCTTTGAGAATAGCTGCATTGCTGGAGTGCACCAGTAAGAGCCAGCAGAGCTATTAATTTGGGAAGGCTTGTCATCGTAGTCATACAACAAATTTACGGCAGCTTAGTTTGGGTGGATTGCGGGATTGCCTCCACACGTCTTTCTTTAACATTTCGTCATTTATGGGGGTTTTAAGGCGGTCTCCATAATTTAGCCCCCGTACATTATATTTGTCAGCTCACCAAGACCGTAGTGTTTATGTTTAATTTGATATTGTTTGGCCCGCCGGGAAGTGGAAAAGGAACTCAGTCAGAACGGCTGGTGGATAAATATGGGGTCGTGCATCTCTCTACGGGCAATTTGCTGAGAGCGGAGATAGCCGATAAAACACCTCTTGGCCTTGAGGCTAAAAGCTTTATAGATAAGGGTCAATTGGTACCAGATGAGGTGGTCATTGGTATGGTCGACTCTTATTTTGACCAGCATAAAGGGACCAGGGGGTTCTTATTCGATGGTTTTCCCCGTACGGTAGCGCAAGCCAAAGCATTGGACAAGCTCCTTGAATTAAAGAAAACCGGGATCGCATCGGTGATCGCTTTGGATGTAAGCGAAGAGGAACTGGTGAAAAGGTTGCTGAACCGCGGCAAAACTTCCGGACGCAGCGATGATTCAGATGAGGATGTCATTAGAAAACGCTTTAGTGTATATATGAAGGAAACCACCCCGGTAGCAGAACATTATAAGAAAGCCAGAAAATTCCAGGCGGTAAAGGGGGAGGGATCGGTGGAGGATATCTTCAGCCGTCTCTGCGAAGCGATAGATAAGAAAATGAAAAAGGAACTGGAACAATAGAGCAATGGTATAGTTTGAAATTTACGACGGACCCGATAGATATCGGGTACACAGAGCGGATCAAGATGACATTGTGTAAATCTGTGTGTATTTAACCTGTGCTATCTGTGGTAAGGTATTATTTTTCAAACCCAATAGCCCTTAATAAACTCTTAATCATTTTTACGGTGACCATAGAGAAAGAAAATTTTCTTCGAACCAGGTTTGTAGCTCTGCTGCAACGTCTTGACCCTTCTACGCCACCACGCTGGGGGAAGATGAGTGTGCAGCAGATGATAGAACATTATGCGGGGGATGCCGTACGCAATGCCAGTGGCCGGCTGAAATTCGATACGATCATGACCCCGCCCGAAAGATTAGAACAATTAAGAGAGTTCATGATGAGCGATAAACCTCTTCATGAGAATACTAAGAACCCATTGATGGGTGAAGAGCCAGCGCCGCTTCATTATAAAACGATACAGGCTGCTATTGGCGCTTTACAACAGGAACTCATTTATTTTTTTGAAGCATTTGAGAAGAACCCCCAACTGATCACCCGCAATCCTTTTTTTGGAGACCTCAGCTTTGAACAGAATGTACAGTTGCTATACAAGCATGCTATACATCACCTGCGGCAGTTCGGTGTGGACCCGATTCAGAATTAGAACTTCGTTTTCAATAAGGAATCTGCTTTCTTAAGACTTTTTAGAATCACTTCATTCACCTGCCGGGCCCGGCCATTTTCTTCGGTAAGATATTTTATACGCTGTTGCAGGTCATTTTTCGCTGAATCCAGGTTCATTGAACTCATCCAGGAATCCATTTGCTCATAGGCAGTTTGCAAACCGGTTGATGCTTCCTTGAGTTTATTTTTAAGCTCCCCGATGCCTGCATTGGCTTTTGCAGGTAAAGTGGCCAGTGAATCCAGCGCTTTTGCTATTTGTTTTTTCCTTTCTTCGATCCTCATCCAGTCCTTCATGCCCACTTCATGCTCGTCGAGCAATTGATTATACAGGCTATCGGCCTGTGTCTTTGGGTCATCTTTCTCCTTGCCTTCATGTTTCTTGTCAGTAGTATTACAGGCCATTAAAACAAAAAAGATAGCCATAAAGAGATAGCTGAATTTGCTTTGCATACAAAAAAGATTGAAAGGCAAAGATAAGCCCCATGCATACATAAGCTATGTGAAAACTATGTATCTATGTGTCTTTGTTTGTTCAGATCTGTTAAGGGTAGGAAACAGTTTTTTATCAAATCAAATGAAGAAGAGTTTTATAAATCAGGTAATTTAGCCGCTTAATAACGATCGCTGCATGGCAAAATTGGGAAACTATATCATGGGGAGTTGGATAACCGGCGATGGCGATGGACAACAATTGTATAATGCCGTAACAGCGGAACCAATAGCTGCCGCCAGTACAAAAGGTTTGGATTTTAGTTCTGTCCTTGAATATGGGAGAACGGTAGGTAATCCGGCATTACGGAAAATGACATTTCACCAAAGGGGCAATATGCTGAAGGCGCTTGCGCTTCATTTACGAAACCACCTTGAGAAATTTTATAAAGTAAGTTACCAGACCGGCGCCACGAAAGCAGATAGCTGGGTGGATATAGAAGGCGGTA
>DATLCB010000026.1:0-6870 GCA_035526625.1 Chitinophagaceae bacterium | reverse complement strand
AAACAGGACTATCCCAAATGGTTCCCCAAACTGCTAAATAAAATAGTTCCAGTTTAATGCCTAAACTTATCCGAATCACCACGGCGCCCCTTTCGTTAAAGTATCTTCTCTTTAACCAGATGCGTTACATGAACGAACATGGTTTTGATGTTATCATGGTAAGCAGTGAGGGCAAAGAATGGCCCGATCTTATCGCCAATGAAAAGTGCCAGCACCGGATCATACCTATGACAAGGAAGATGACCCCTTTTAAAGACCTGGCGTCTTTATGGAAGCTGTATAGATTGTTCAAAAAAGAAAGACCCGACATCATTCATTCACACACTCCCAAGGCAGGGTTACTCGCCATGCTGGCAGCAAGGATGGCAGGGATAAAGCCGAGGATACATACGATTGCGGGTTTACGTTTTATGACCGCTACGGGTACTACCCGGCGTATCCTTGTTTCCATGGAGAAACTCACGGCTAAAGCAGCAACACATGTTTGGCCCAACAGCCACTCCCTGTTGAACTATATTCAGGAGAATAAATTGGTAAGCGATAAGAAGCTGGAAGTGATCGGGCATGGCTCGAGCAATGGCGTCGATCTTAACCGGTTCTCCTCAGCAGCATTAAGACCCGAAAAACTCGAGAGGATCAAGCAACAAATAAAATATGATCCTTCCTGCCGTTATCTTTTGAATATGGGCAGGATAGTAAAAGACAAGGGCGTGGCCGAAGTGCTGGAGTCTTTTAAGATCGTGTATGAGAAGGATAAGCAGCTTCGCCTGGTAGTACTGGGAGCCTTTGAAGATGATCTTGATCCTATCTCTGATGAAGCAAGAGAGATTTTGAAAAATCACCCCGCCATTATCCACATTGACTGGAGCGATGAAGTGGAATACTTCATGCACCTATCCCATTTACTGGTGCATGCTTCTTACCGGGAAGGTTTTCCAAATACGTTGTTACAATCGGGCGCCATGAATTGCCCTATTGTTTGTTCGGCCATCGAAGGAAGCATAGATATTGTTACTGACAAGCAAACGGGACTGCTGTTTGAACCACGCAACCAAAAGGACCTTTTGGAAAAACTGGAGTATGCATTGGCCCATCCTGCGGAAATGAAGGTTTTGGCGGATGCATTAAGACAGAAGGTAACGGATTATTTCAGCCAGGCTTACCTGCATGAATGCCTGAGAAAAAAATATATTGAACTCTTGGATAAAAAAAATAAGTCATGAGCAAACCCATCGCTATCATTGGCTATTCAGGACATTCACATACTGGCATCGATATCTTAACCGCCTCTGGTTATACGGTAACTGCGTATTGTGACAATGAACCAAAGGATCAGAATCCTTTTAACTTATTATACCTGGGTTCGGAAAAGGATGCAGACGTGATTGAAAAATTAAAAGCCTACGACTATTTTATCGGAATTGGTAATAATAACCCTCTTCGTCGTAAAGTATATGAAGCAATCTCTCCTGTATTAGGGGAGCCTTTGAATGCGATACATCCCTCGGCAATTATCTCTCCCTCTGTGAAATTGTCCCATGGACATTTTATTTCTGCTAACGTATCGATCAATGCACTCACCGAATTAGGGAAAACAGCAGTGTGCAATACAGGTTCCGTGATCGAGCATGGATGCATTATCGGCGACTTTACCTTTATTGCACCCGGCGCCGTGCTGAATGGAGATGTGATGATCGGGGAAAACACATTCGTCGGAGCCAATTCGGTTATTAAACAAGGCGTTAAGGTGGGGAAAAACGTCATCATCGGTGCGGGAGCAGTTATTTTGAAAGATGTTCCCGATGGCGTGACCATAGTTGGCAACCCGGGAAGGATCATTTCACAGAAGTAATATCTTTACGCCCTAAAAGATATGTACCCGATCAAGTTTTAAAAGATGGAAACAACAACACAGCAAATCTCACGCAGCCCGATCACCAATAAGGAATATCCGCTTCCTGCGTCAGTCAATGATAAGGAAGGCATAGATAAATTCCTGGCACAACATCCCGGTAAAAAAGTCGTAGTGGTTCAGGGCCTTGGTTTTGTAGGATCGGTAATGGGGTTGGTAGTGGCGAATGCGCTTACGGAAGAGTATGCGGTGATCGGGATTGACCTCCCTACCATACCTTCTTACTGGAAGATATGTTCGATCAATGAAGGTGTGTTCCCTGTACTCGCAAGCGATCCGAAGATCAGTGAGTATTATAATAAATCGCGACAGAAGAAAAATTACTATGCCACCTTCGATCCTTATGTATACTGCAAAGCGGATGTAGTAGTGGTAGATATCAATTTGGATGTGAAAAAAGCGTCAGCTTCAAATGGGATGGAAGATTACAGTGTTGATCTTGGTCCTTTCAAAAAAGCGATCGAAAGCATTGGTTCGAACTGCAAGCCCGATATACTGGTTCTGGTAGAAACCACGGTGCCACCCGGGACAACAGAAAAAGTGGTCAGGCCTATTTTAGAGAATTCCCTTACTAAAAGAGGGATGCCTGTGAATGAATTAAAGGTGGGTCACTCCTATGAGCGTGTGATGCCAGGACCCAAGTACATAGATTCTATACAGAATTTTTACCGCGTATTTGCTGGTACAGATCAAAAAAGTACCGATGCCGTGGAAACTTTCCTCAGAACAGTTATCCGTACTGACGAATACCCGTTGACCAGGTTGGGAAATACCAACGCAACGGAAATGGCAAAGGTCCTGGAGAATTCTTTCCGCGCCATGAATATTGCATTCATGGTGGAGTGGAGTCGTTTTGCAGAAGAAGCCGGCGTAGATATTTATGAAGTCGTCAATGCGATCCGGATGCGGCCAACGCACAAAAATATCATGCTTCCGGGTTTGGGGGTGGGAGGCTATTGCCTTACAAAAGATCCCCTGCTCGCCAGCTGGGCCCGGATGAATTTATTCGGTAGCAGTGAACGGCTTCAGCAAAGCGAAAAAGGGGTGCACATCAATGATAAAATGCCTTTGTATGCTTTTGAATATTTGCAGTCGCAGTTCAAGGGTTCTATGGATGGGAAAAAAGTTTTGTTATTGGGTGTAAGTTACCTCAATGATGTGGGCGACACGCGGTATACACCGGTAGAAGGTTTTTATGATCAGCTGGAAATGGAGGGTTGTAATATTTCATTGCATGATCCCCATGTGTTGTATTGGGAGGAGAAAGATACCTGGGTCAACCAGGATCTTGATGAACTGCTGAAAACGAGTTATGATATTATCGTTATCACCACCGGGCATAAAGATTACAGGAATAACCCAATATTGTTGGAAAAATTAATGAAGCAACCTGCGAGTTTCATATATGACACGATCGGTGTTCTTTCCAACGATGAGATCAGTAAACTCTCTTCTAAACACATCGTAAAAGTGATCGGCAGGGGTGACCTCTGATCTTTACCTTCAATTTATTTATGAGTAAAAAAGTATTGATATTGGGTGGCGCCGGTTTTATCGGGTTCAATGTCGCCAAATACCTGGCAGAAAAGAAGGATTACCAACTCACCATCGCTGATAATTTTATGAAAAAGAACCGGGATGAGGAATTTGAGGCGTTGGTAAAGAAGTTCAATATAAAGATCATTGAAGATGATTTCTCTTACCCTGATGCTTACCATAAACTCGATAACGAGTACGATCATGTGTATATGATGGCTGCATTGGTAGGCGTAGATAATGCTAACAGCAAGCCACACGAAGTGATCCGTATCAACACATCACTTACATTATATACGCTGGAATGGATACGCCGTTCTAAGATCGGCAAAGTTGTCTTTGCTTCCACCAGTGAGAACTATGCAGGAACTATTGAAGCTTTCGGCTACCAGGTACCCACGCCCGAAGAAGTTCCACTGACCATTCAGAATATCGCACATCCCCGGTTTACGTATGCTGTAACTAAAATACTTGGCGAGTCGGGTTTCCTCAACTATTCAAAAATGCTGGGATTTGAAGCTACGATCATCCGGTATCACAATGTATTTGGACCGAGGATGGGTTTTAATCATGTTATTCCTCACCTCGTCATCCGGTTCAGGAACGGGCAAGACCCTTACCTTATATATGGGCATGACCAGACAAGGGATTTCTGTTATATCACCGATGCCGTGGAAGGCACAGTCCTTGCTATGGAAACAGCTGGTACGGATCAGCAGATATATCATTTGGGTACCGGTGTCGAAATAACCATTGAAGAATTGACCAGGGCAACTGGTGAATTGATGGGCTTTAAAGGAAGTTATACCAATGCCCCTACCTATCCCGGCTCCGTTTCCAGGCGCAGCCCGGATATAAAAAAGTCAAAGAAAGAACTGGGGTTCACAGCAAAAACGGGATGGAAAGAAGGTCTTAAAAAAACGGTGGAGTGGTACAATGATTATTTTGATGCGGGAAAAACCGTTCCGGAAAAAATAACTTTTCAATAGGGTGTTATGTGACGCCTCACGTTTGACATTTTGCAATAAAGAAAGTGTCTGACACTTAAATAAACAGTAGAACGTGTACAAATTCATAAAACGATTCTTCGATATTCTTTTCGCCCTGATAGTACTCGTACTTCTTCTCCCTATTTTCATACCTATTAGTATCATCCTGTTGTTAACAGGGGAACATGAGGTCTTTTACCAGCAGGACAGGGTGGGCTACAAGAATCGAATTTTTGGTATCTGGAAATTCGCAACGATGCTGAAGAATAGCCCGAACATCGGTTCGAAAGATCTTACGATGCGGAACGACCCAAGAGTAACGTCGGTAGGAAGATTTCTCAGGAGAACCAAGATCAATGAACTTCCCCAAATGATCAATATTCTTACAGGTGATATGTCTTTTGTGGGACCAAGACCTTTGATGAAAAGCGGGTTTGACAGGTATTCCAATGAAATGAAAGCGAAGGTCTATAATGTAAGACCCGGCCTTACAGGGATCGGGTCCATCGTATTCCGTGATGAAGAGTTGATCATTACACAAAGCAGCTTATCGCCTGATGAATGTTACCGTAATGTCATTTTACCGTATAAAGGAGCTTTGGAAGTCTGGTACCAGCAGCATCAGAATTTTTATACAGATATTATGCTGCTCTTCCTGACCGCCTGGTATATTATTTTCCCCAATAGTAAACTGGTCTATAAAATTTTTCCTTCCCTCCCGAAAAGAGATGTATCCGCTATGGCTGAGGGGTTTCAACAACCGATCATTAATGCTTAATCAGTAGGGTACTATCATGTTCAAGATCTTTTCACGATCGAAGAGTGCTCCCGCGGAGAATGTTTACCAGCAGTTAAAAGCTGATATGCACTCACATTTATTGCCGGGTATTGACGACGGATCACCTGATATGGCTACCTCGCTGACGCTGATAAAAGGAATGGCCGGGCTTGGATATTCCAAATTGATAACTACGCCGCATATCATGTGGGATATGTATAAGAATAGCCGGGAGAGGGTGTTGGAAAAACTGGAACTGCTCAGGGCCGAGGTAAAAAAAGAGGGAATAGCAATAGAAGTTCACGCGGGGGCCGAATATTTTTTAGATGATCATGTTGCCGGGTTACTGAAGAATAATGAACCATTGCTGACCATAAGCGGTAAGATGGTACTTACGGAATTTTCATTGGCATTTCCCTCACATAGCACGAAGGACATATTGTTTGAAATGCAGATGCAAGGTTACCAGCCTGTGATAGCTCACCCCGAGCGGTATATTTACCTTCAGCAGAATACGGAATTCTATGAAGAGTTAAAAGATATTGGTTGCCTGTTCCAGCTAAACATCCTTTCCCTGACCAATCATTATGGCAAATCTGTACATGAGCTGGCAAATCATCTTATTAAAAAGAACTATTATGACCTGGTGGGGACCGACCTTCATCACCCCGGGCACCTGGAGGCTTTAAAGCAATCTTCCCTGATCACCCAGTTAAGTAAACTTTTAGCTTCCGGCCGTTTTCGAAATCCGGAACTCTGATAGGATTTAAGTAATTGTTAAAGACAAAGTTCAGCATCCCCGCTGAACTTTTTTTATTTTTGTACAACAATGAAACAAGTGATCGAATACCTGCCGGCAGCTGAATTCAGCGAGATGCTTGTGAATAGTTCAGAGTTCCTGAAACCTTTTGCCATTAACCTGACCAGGGATACAGAAGCCGCGAATGATCTTTACCAGGAGACTTTGTACAAGGCGCTTGCCAACCAGGAAAAATATAAGAAAGACACGAATATCAAGGCATGGTTGTTTACGATCATGCGGAACATCTTTATCAATAACTATCGCCGGCAGTCCCGTCACCGGACGATCTTCGATAATAGCCCCAATGATTTCCTCCTTGATCAAAAGCAGGCAACAGTAAGTAATGCAGCTGAAAGCAACCTTCGTCTTAAAGAGTTAGAAAAAGCAGTTCAGCAGTTACCGGAAATATTTAAAAACCCTTTTTTATTGTATTTTGAAGGGTATAAGTATAATGAGATCGCCGATTATCTTCACGAGCCACTGGGTACAATTAAAAGCAGGATCCATTTTGCCCGTAAACTTCTGAAAGAACAGATCAGCCGGTACTAAATCACCGTATTTTCAATTTAAGTTTGCACACTGAGTACACAGGGTACACAGCGTTGTAATTTGCCTTTCTCTATAACTTCGTACTTCCGTGTGAAATGTTTAAAATACTCACTGCTTAAATCTTTATTGTGGCCCAACCTTCCGTTATTGTAATTGGCAGTGGCTTTGCCGGTTTGTCTGCAGCTTCTTTTATGGCTAAAGCTGGTTGGGATGTTACCGTTATTGAAAAGAATGAAACACCCGGTGGCAGGGCAAGACAATTAAAAGAAGACAGTTTCACTTTCGATATGGGCCCGAGCTGGTA
>DATLCB010000025.1:0-11508 GCA_035526625.1 Chitinophagaceae bacterium | reverse complement strand
CCGGCAGGCATTTTCTCGTTGCCATAGCCGAGATCATAACGGCGGTAGGCGAGCCGTTCAACGAGATTCTGCACGAATTCGGGTTGGTCGAAACTGGCGGAGATCTGTAGATTTTTTTTCATAACAAGGGATTTAACTGTGACGACCTTATCATTTGTTCCGATAACTATCGGGATGAACCCTACCGGGTCATTGTAGTTACGATAATTAGATGCGGGAAAGGGTTAAATGCTTAACAAAAAAAAGTTAAAGACCACCCATAGAAATACAGTCTTGAAATGTGATTGATTTGATATCTTCAGCTTACTTAAAACAAACTGCTATGCTTTCAAGGCAACTGCTTATTCCCGTATGTATTCTGTTTTCTTTAACTGTACGATCGCAGGAAAAAAAGAAATGGGACGTCTCCAACCCGGAAGGCCCTTATAAAGAAGTTTCTTTTAGCACCAATGAAGGCACCTGGATGAACCTGGATATTTCTCCCGACGGAAAAGAGATCGTTTTTGATCTCCTGGGTGATATCTATCTGATGCCTTCAGCAGGAGGAGAAGCCAAAGTCATCCGTGGGGGGCATGCTTTTGAGGTACAACCCCGCTTCAGCCCCGATGGAAGTAAAATTCTTTTCACTTCTGATGCCGGGGGAGGTGATAATATCTGGATGATGAACCGGGACGGGAGTCAACCCAAACAGATCACGAAAGAAAGCTTTCGTTTGCTCAACAATGCTGCATGGACACCCGATGGACAATATATAGTCGCCAAGAAACATTTCACTTCGACCCGTTCCTTAGGTGCGGGCGAGATCTGGTTGTTTCATATAAGCGGTGGCAGCGGGTTGCAATTAACAACAAGAAAAAATGATCAGCAGGATGTGAATGAACCCTGTGTATCACCTGACGGACGTTATGTATATTTCAGTGAAGACATGTACCCAGGTGGTTCTTTCCAGTATAATAAGGACCCCAATGATCAGATCTTCGCTATCAGAAGATTTGACCGCGAAAAGGGAACGGTAGAAAATATAACAGGAGGACCAGGCGGTGCGATACGGCCACAACTGTCGCATGATGGAAAATTCCTTTCTTTTATCAAGAGGGTTCGGACCCAAACCATTTTATTCATCCGCAACCTGGAAACTGCAGAAGAATGGCCGGTCTATGATGATCTAAGCAAAGACCAACAGGAGGCATGGTCCGTATTTGGTTTGTACACCGGCTATTCGTGGACGCCGGATGATAAACACATTGTGATTTGGGCAAAGGGTAAGCTCAGGAGTATAGATGTTAGTGCGGTGAACAAGGCAAGCGAGATACCGTTTACGTGTACTGTTAAACAACGTATCTATGATGCGGTCCGGTTTCAACAGGAGATCAATCCATCTACATTTAATGTAAATGTGATCAGGAGTGCAATTACATCTCCCGATGGAAAATGGATGGTCTTTAATGCGGTAGGATATTTATGGAAAAAAGAGCTACCCTCGGGTAAACCTGTGCGACTGACTTCCGGTGATGATACTTATAAACGTGCAGGTTTTGAGTTCGAGCCTGCTTTTTCGGCTGATGGAAAGACACTGCTCTATATCACCTGGAATGATGAGACAGGTGGCGCTGTTTATAAAGTTAACCTCTCCGATGGAAGCAGGCCCATGAAGATCAGCAGGGGGAAATCAATTTACCGTATGCCCTCTTATTCTCCTGACGGGAAGTTGATCGTATTCAGAAAAGAAGGAGGAAGCAATAATCTCGGTCCGGCTTTTACCGCCAAACCGGGTGTCTATATAATGAATACAGATGGAAGCGATGAAAAATTTGTTACAGACCGGGGTGATCTTCCCCGCTTTAGTAAAGCAGGGGACAGGATCTATTATCAAGTAGGAGGTGGGATGAACAGGAACTATGCGAGCTCTAAATTAGACGGCACAGATGAGCGTCTTCATTTGAAAAGTACTTACGGCAGCCAATTCGTTATCTCACCCGATGAGAATTGGATCGCATTTGTGGACCTGTTTGAAGTATATATAGCTGCATTCCCCAAAACAGGCAAAACCCTTGACATTGGAAGTGGGATTAAGGATTACCCCTTGAAGATCGTTTCCAAAGATGCCGGTATCAATTTGCAGTGGTCGGCCGATAACAAGCAGTTGCATTATACACTCGGCAGCCAGTATTATACGATCAACCTTGATGAGCGATTTGACTTTATCGCTAATAAACCGGATTCCTTATTCAAAGTACCGGAGAACGGTATAGATGTGGGGTTAGATATGCCGGTGGACAAACCACAGGGTGTTATTGCATTTACCAATGCCCGCATCATTACGATGAAAGGAAATGAAGTGATAGAAAATGGAACGGTAGTAGTAGAAGGTAATTTAATTAAGAGTATTGGCAGGACTGTTTCGGTTCCTGCAGGTGCGAAGGTGATCAATTGCAGTGGCAAAACTATAGTACCGGGATTTATCGATGCGCATGCACACGGCGATCATTTCCGGTCGGGTATCTTACCGCAAAAACATTGGGCCTATTATGCCAACCTTGCGTACGGCATTACAACGATGCATGATCCTTCAGCTAACAGTGAATTGGTATTTGCACAGAGTGAGCTGATCAAAGCCGGGTTGATGACAGGGCCGCGGGTATTTTCAACAGGGACTATTCTTTACGGGGCTGACGGAGATTTTAAAGCAGTTGTTAACAGTATCGATGATGCAAGAAGTGCTTTACGAAGAACAAAAGCCTTTGGCGCTTTTTCTGTAAAAAGTTACAACCAGCCACGTCGTGAGCAACGCCAGATGATCATACAGGCTGCGCGGGAACTGAACATGGAAGTTGTACCCGAAGGGGGCTCTACATTTTTTACTAACCTGACCATGATACTGGATGGTCATACAACGATCGAACATAACTTGCCCGTTGCTCCTTTGTTCAATGATGTGATCCAGTTATGGAAAAAAGCACAGACAGCTTATACGCCAACGCTGATCGTCAATTATGCAGGAGTTAGCGGTGAATATTATTGGTACCAGCAGACCAATGTGTGGGAAAATGAGAAACTGCTTCGGTTTACACCCCGTTCAGTGATTGACACACGCAGCCGGCATCGTACGATGTTGCCGGAAGAAGAATATCAGAATGGTCATCTGCTTACGTCCAATAGTTTAAAAAAGTTGGTGGATGAAGGTGTAAAAGTGAACATGGGCGCACATGGTCAGATACAGGGTATCGGTGGGCATTGGGAAATATGGATGATGCAGCAAGGTGGCATGACCAATCACCAGGCATTACAGACGGCGACCTCCAATGCCGCTTTGAGTCTTGGACTGGATAAATGGATCGGCTCGCTGGAAACAGGCAAGCTGGCTGACCTGGTCGTGATGGATAAGAACCCTCTGGAGAATATCCGGAATACCGAAAGTATCCGCTACACGATGGTGAATGGGAGATTATATGATGCCGCAACTATGAATGAGATGGGGAACTATGAGAGAACAAGGGGAAAATTTTATTGGGAAACCAGTAAGAATGCCACCAGTTTTTCCTGGCATGATGGAACAGAAACTAACGAGGTGGGCTGTATGTGCGGGAAGCATTAAATCAAACGAACTCAAATTTATCGCCATCGAACAACCCTTTATCACTTAGTTTCAGATGAGGTATTACAAGGAGTGCCATAAAGGAAAGTGTCATAAACGGAGAGCCCAGGGTTGAACCCAACTCATCCTTTGTCATTTTATCGATCGCAGAGTAGTTGGCAGCTACTTTATAACCGTCTTCATTGCTCATCAGGCCGGCAACAGGTAAGGCCAGAACGACCTCCCTCCAACTCCCTCCCAGGGAGGGAGAGTAACAACAGCTTACGCCGCCTTCTTTTTTGATCACAAGGTTCACGGCCCGGCAGATACTTTCATCATCTACCCCAACGGCAACGATATTATGGCTGTCGTGTGCAACAGATGAAGCCAATGCTCCTTTCTTCAATCCAAAATTTTTGATAAATGCTTTGGCGACAAGGGCATCATTATAGCGGTTAACAACAACGATCTTTAAAATATCTCTATCAACATCGCTTACTAGTTTTCCATCTGCTATCGTTGGTTCAATGGAAAGACGATTGGTGATCAGCTGGCCGTCAAGAGCCTCTATTACGGAGAGTGGAGCCTGGCTAGTGGCTAGTGGGACTTCAAAATCTGAGGCTGTCTTTTTACTGCAGGAAAAATTATTTAAGATCTTCGATTTTCGCGTTTCAATTTTCGATTTTCCATTTTCAGCTACTATCTCCCCATTAATAAAGGTTCTTATAACTTGAAAATTCTCCAGGTCCCTTACTACGATAAGATCTGCAGGATCGCCCACCTTCAACAATCCAACATCCAATTTGTAATGAAGAACGGGATTGACGCAGGCTGCTTTTAGGACCTTAAAAACGTCAATGCCTTTGGCAACGGCCCTGGTGCATAACTGGTTAATATGACCCAGCACCAAACTATCAGGGTGTTTGTCATCGCTGCAAAACATCATCATATCCGGCCACTCATTAAGCAGATCAATTAATGCTTCAAAATTCTTAGCTGCACTTCCTTCCCGGATGATGATCTTCATCCCGTTCTGTAATTTATCCAGCGCTTCTGCAGATGTAAAACATTCGTGATCGGTGGAAATGATGACCTCCATGCCCTCCAAGGGAGGGTTCTTAGATTCCGCGGATTGGTTGGAGTTTTTAAAGGTATCGGAGGCCCAGGACCCCCCTTCGGGGGGCGGTGGGGTAATATATTTTTGCGCATCTTCACCCCTTAATCCCGGAGCATGTCCATCAATAGGTTTTCCTAAGCGATAGGCAGCCACGATCTTCTTCATTACTTCAGGATCGTTATTAAGTACACCCGGGAAATTCATCATCTCACTTAAATACTTTATCTCATCCCGTTTCAATAGTTCTTCCACATCAGTACTGTTCAATGATGCACCTGCTGTTTCAAAAATAGTAGCAGGCACACAGCTGGGAGCGCCAAAATTGAATTTGAAGGGAACGGTTTTGCCATTTGCTATCATGAATTCCACTCCTTCCATTCCGCAGACATTTGCGATCTCATGTGGATCACTTACTGTCGCAACAGTACCATGTACCACCGCCAGTCTTGCAAACTCTGAAGGTACCAGCATGGAGCTTTCGATATGGACATGACTATCGATGAAGCCGGGAAGTAGATAGTCATTAATCGTGAGTCGTGACCCGATAGCTATCGGGTCGGAAGTTTCCTCAATGGAAGCAATCTTTCCATTCTCCACTTTTATTATTGCAGGATAGATCCTTTGCTGATGAATATCTACCAGATTTCCATTTATAGAAAACGATGACATGCGCCTGATTTTGATAAAGGTAAATCAGTATCTTCAATGGCATTATTTATTCCACATCAAACACTGCCTCTCATGAAAAGATCTTTCCTGCTGCTGCTCGTTTTAAGCATTGCAGAACTTTCGCCTGCTCAAAAAACTGCGCCAGTTGCTGTAACAGAAAACTCAGATGACGTTTTATTCAAGAACATAAAGTACCGGCTAATAGGTCCCTTTCGGGGTGGACGTAGTGGCGCTGTAACCGGCAGCTATAAGAATAAGACGACCTTTTATTTTGGAGGAACCGGAGGTGGTGTTTGGAAAACAGCCGATGGCGGAAGTAACTGGACAAATATCTCTGATAAATATTTCGGAAGTTCAATCGGTGCCGTAGCGGTCGCACCTTCTGATGAAACTATATTGTATGCGGGAGAAGGAGAGAATACCATGCGGGGAAATGTGAGTGAAGGATTGGGTGGTATGTGGCGCAGTGATGATGCGGGAAAGACATGGAAGAACATAGGTCTTAAAGACGGACGCCATATCATTCGTATCATTATCCATCCAAAGAATCCGGATATTGCCTGGGCGGCAGTTATGGGTCATTTATTCGGACCTAATGAAGAAAGGGGTATTTATAAAACAACAGATGGCGGAAAGAGTTGGAAGAGAACTTTATTTGTCAATAACCAGACCGGTTGCAGTGATCTCGTTATGGAGCCTGGTAATCCTTCTGTTTTTTATGCGGGAACATGGCGGCTGATCCGCACACCTTATTCATTGGAGAGTGGTGGCGAAGGAAGTGGACTTTGGAAAAGTATTGATGGGGGAGAGACCTGGACAAATATCTCAACCAAAAAAGGCTTGCCTAAAAATACATGGGGTATTGTTGGCGTAGCAGTGGCTCCATCGAATACAGAAAAAATTTACGCATTGATCGAGAATAAAGATGGGGGTTTGTTCATGAGTGCTGATGGAGGAGAAACATGGACACTTGCAAGTAATGATAATAATATCCGGCAGAGGGCATGGTATTATACTAAAGTATATGTGGACCCAAAGAATGAGAATAAAGTGTACTGTCCGAATGTTGGGTTCATGATCAGCTCCGATGGTGGAAAGACCTTTCGTGGTATATCAACACCGCATGGAGATCATCATGATCTCTGGATCGACCCGGAGGATGGGAACCGGATGATCGTCGCTGATGATGGCGGGGCGCAAATATCCTTTGATGGAGGAAATAACTGGAGCACTTACCTGAATCAGCCTACTGCACAAGTATATCGTGTGAGTACCGATAATGCATTCCCTTATCGTATTCTCGCGGGTCAGCAGGATAACAGCGCTTTCAGGATCAGGAGCCGTACCTATAGCAGCTCCATCGCGGCAACAGATATGGAAAATGCAGCAGGCGCTGAAAGCGGGTATGTAGTAGCCGATCCTCTAAATCCCGATATCACGTATGGAGGAAATTATATGGGAATGCTTCAGCGGCTGGATCATCGCACTGGGGAAAACCGCTTGATCAATGTATGGCCGATCGATAATATGGGCGCCGGCGCGGAAGCAGCCAGGTATCGTTTCCAATGGAATTATCCCATTTTCTTTTCACCTCATGATCCAAAGCGATTGTATGCTGCAGGCAATCATTTGTTCGTGACAGAGAATGAAGGTAAAAGCTGGGAAGAGATATCTCCTGATCTTACTACGAATGACAGGACCAAACAGGCTTCCAGTGGCGGACCTATTACTAAGGACAACACATCTGTAGAATACTATTGCACCATTTTTACTGCTACAGAATCTTGGGTGGAGAAAGACCTGCTCTGGACCGGCAGCGATGATGGATTGGTACATGTAAGCAGGGATGGTGGTAAGAACTGGGAGAATGTGACGCCAAAAAATATCCCTTCATGGATCATGTGGAATTGCATCGAGGCAGATCCATTTAAAAAAGGAGCTGCTTATATTGTCGGAACAAGGTATAAGCTGGACGATTTCAGGCCCTATATTTTTAAAACGGAAGATTATGGCAAAAGCTGGAAGCAGATAACGAATGGCATTCCGGCCATGCATTTCTCAAGAGTAGTAAGGGCAGACAGGAAAAGACCCGGTCTTTTATATGCCGGGACTGAATATGGGATGTATATATCTTATGATGATGGCGCTAACTGGAAAGCATTTCAATTGAATCTTCCCATGGTTCCTGTCACGGACCTTGCAATAAAGAACAACGACCTTATCGTGGGTACGCAAGGCAGAAGTATCTATATCCTCGATGACCTGGGTGTATTGCAACAGCTGAATAAAACCATCACTGATAAGAACCTTCATGTATTTGAAGTAAACCCCGCTTATCGCATGGGTGGGGGAAGATCGGTTGCAACAGTACGCAATGCAGGCCTGAATCCTCCGAATGGTGTCGTGATATCATATTACCTGAAGAATGTAACCGATTCAGCCAAACTATCCATTGACATTATGGATAATAATAAGAAACTGATCAAAACATTTGCTACCAATTCAAAAGATAACAAGATCGAAATAAACAAAGGCATGAACCAGTTCGTGTGGGACATGAATTATCCTGAAGCAGAAAAAGTGGAGGGGTTGATATTATGGAATGGATCAATAGGTGGTCCTAAAGCAGCTCCCGGGAATTATTTTGCAAAGTTCAGAGCGGCTAATGATTCGGTTGAAGTTCCGTTCAGTATTGTAGCTGACCCGAATTATAAAACCAGCACTGCTGAATATGCTGAACAGGCTAGCTTCCTTTTAGCCGCGAGGGATAAATTCTCTGACATAATGAAAGCCTTGAAGAATATAAAGGATGTTCGTCAGCAGATGAGTGATTTCAGCAGCCGGAACGGGAAAGATGTACCTAAGGAAATAAAGCAGCAGATAGACACGATCAATAAACAAATGACCGTAGTGGAAGAAGCCTTGCACCAGACCAAAGCCAAAAGCGGCCAGGATGTGTTGAATTTTCCGATCCGGTTGGATGATAAACTATCGAGTGTGTATGATGCGGCAGCGGCAGGACAGGCTGCTCCGTCAAGACAGGCGAAAGAAGCGTATGCAGAATTGGCGAAGCAGATCGATGTGCAGCTGGATAAACTGAAAAAGATAATGAATGAAGATGTGGCTAAATTAAACCAGCTTATTCATGAAAAGATGTTACCAGTGATCGGCGTAAAGAAAGAATGATCAATTTTTATCGGGGACGATCTTTTTTGTCCGCTCCTTCATCAGGGCGATAGCTTCTTCCTTGCTGGAGAAAGCATTGTCGATATTAACGAGGTTATCAGCCAGCTTGTCATATCGTTTCGACATTAACCAGATAAAGACATGGAGATAATGGATCCCGTCAAACACAAAAGTTTTTTTCGCGGCAAACTCTTCCCGCAGTTTTAAGAATTCGCCCGGGATCTCGGTATAATGCATCGCCGGACGCAGATGATGTACCGTGTGATAACCATCGTTCCAGCACATTTTATTATACTTGGTATTGATACAATTGATAGCGCTTGTAAAATTATCTTCAGGATTATCCTTGTCGATGAAAGAGTGTTGCGCCCAGTTGCCCAGCATCATAACGATCCTGGCAAAAACAAAAGGAATAATAAAGACAAACAACGTGGCTTTAAAATTCACAAAACACATTGCTACGCAAAAAAGATAAAAAGATATTTCTCCATACGTAAGACGCATGTACAGTTTTTTGCGCTTGCGGTTGAAGAGGTACATGAATGTATCACGGAACCCCAGGACCAGGAAGCGGCTCACATATTTGGTAAAGTCCCAAAGACTGTCTCTTTTATATTTCAATGTGCTGCTGGCGTCATCTTCCTGGTTATTCTCTACATGATGCATGGCCATGTGGTGGACGAAATAGGTTTCCGGTGTATGACCAAAAAGAGGACAAACGATCCAGATAACATAATCATAGATCCACATATATCCTTTTTTAAAAAGCTTGCGGTGACTGATACAATGAAGCATCAGACCGAACCGGCCTTTAAAATACATCTGTGATATATAGAAGTAGGGAATATAAGCCAGCCACCAGTACCATCCTTTTAACAAAGGCGTATAGAGAATGATTGCGGTAGGGATAACAAGCAAATGAATAGCGGTAAGCAGATGAATAAAGGGCATATCCCTTTTATCGCTCATATATTTCAGCCAGAATTTTTCATAACGACTGAATTTAGCAGGTTCGGTATATACCGGATCAGTAAGAGTTGTCAGCGCCTTCATTAGAAATTATAGATAAATAGTGGTGAGCAATCATTAACCAGGTACTGCTCCGAAAATAAATAACTGGTTTTCAGGGAAAACGGCTTTGTAATGGGCTAAAATTACAGGATTCTGGTTAATGCCCGCTATTTGTTTTATTGTAGAGGATATGATTTTTATCAGGTAATGAGCAATAGGATTTTACATTTTAAGCTCAGGTTTTATATCTCTTACTCCGGTAGTAGCGCCACCATTCAAGGTGAGATCAACGGGTCTGTTTGTTTGCCAGGAACCGCGGGTAAAATCAGGTATGTCCATTGTCTTTGATCTCTTTTCAACCGATCGCTGACTTAAAGGAGAAAGACAGCTCCATGCCGCCGCATCATATACATCCTGGTCAAGCGGCAAACCATTACGCAAACAATCGATCAATCTCCAGTCCATAATAAAATCCATACCTCCATGACCACCGACTTCTTTAGCGATACTGCCTATATGCTTAACAATGGGAGGTGAATATTTTTCCTGGAGTTGTTTCAGCTCATCTGCTTTCACCCAACTATGACTAAAAGCGATACGTTCTGGACCGGGCCATTTTTGTGCGGCACCTTTCGTGCCACTTACGAGGTGTATCCTTGAATAAGGGCGAACCGTAGAAACATCATGCTGTACCATCACGGTCTTCCCTTTGTTGGAACGGACCAATGTTGTATTCATATTGCCGCGGTAAGGACGGTCAACATATTCTTTAAAGAAGTCATCTTTAGCCGCCAGTTCCCTTGCCATATTGTTGAGAGAAAAATCATTGGTGCTCATGCTGACGAGATGATCGAATTTATCTCCCCTGTTAATATTCATGCATTGAGCAATAGGCCCGAGACCATGGGTAGGGTAAAGATTTCCATTATGGCCGATATTCTCTTTCAAACGCCACATATCGGCATAGGCCTTTTTATTGAAGAGCCAGTCTTTGCTCAGGTCATGTATATAAGCTCCTTCAGCATGAAGGATCTCGCCAAACATTCCTTGTCTAGCCATATTCAGTGTCAGCAGTTCAAAAAAATCGTAGCAGCAGTTTTCGAGCATCATGCAATGCTTCCTGGTTTTCTCTGAAGTTTCTACCAACTCCCATAGCTCGTCCATAGTTTTACCAGCCGGTACTTCCACAGCCACATGTTTTCCATTCCGCATGGCATGCAGGGCAACAGGAGTATGCAGGTGCCAGGGGGTAGGAGAGTAAACCAGATCTATATCATTGCTTTCACAAAGAGCCTTCCATCCGTCTTCGCCGCTATATTCTTTGGCTTTAGGACGCCTCATCTTTTCTAATGTCTTTTGTGAAGCAGCTACCCTGTCAGGATATTTATCACATAAAGCAACGATCTCGAGCCCATCGATAAAACTCAATCTTTCCGCTGCTTCTGAACCCCTCATTCCTAGTCCTACCACACCAACCCGAACAGTTTGGATCTTGGGTGCAGTATATCCACACATATTAAATCGTTGCGCTTTATTCTCCAGTTCTGCTGACCGATCCATTTGTTCATCAGTAACGCCGATAACTTTTGCAAAAGAAGGAATACCGGTAGCTAATGCACCACTGCCGATGGCAAGATTGCGAAGGAATTTTCTGCGGTTGTTATTCATAGCAATATTTGAGGTTGCAAGATCATCAAATAAAGTTGGGAAACTTCAGCCTGTGATGAAATGAAACAATCGTTTGAGAAATTCCGTAAGTGCCTTCTCGTTGAATTTTTTTCCTATAACAGGTTCCGAAAATGGAAGGAGTTACGATCAGAAGCAAATTTCCAATCTCCCCATTCTACTTTTCCTAATTTTATTCGTCCAACAAGTCAGGTCTTCTCTGCTCTGTTCTTCTCAGTGATTGGTCCTGCCGCCATTCTTCAATATTCTTATGATCGCCGCTCAT
>DATLCB010000024.1:0-16499 GCA_035526625.1 Chitinophagaceae bacterium | reverse complement strand
CACTGTCAGGGATAGAAGAATAGATCTCTCTTACTAATGAGATCCTGGCCATCTGGCTTCTTTCGGCATTTGTTTTTTCAACGAACCAGCGGGGCATATTGTAGCTATTAGAGAACAGCGACATGTATTTTTCATTCTGTCGCTGAGCGATCAGCTGGTTGATATAATTATTGAACGCGGCTTTTTGTTCGGGCGCTCCCTTTTTGAGTATCTGGTCCACTTGCTGCTTTGCCTGTATGGCATTGTATTGACCTGTTGCCGGATCTGTAAACTGACTTTTAAGATCGGCGGGAGCGTTAGGACCATAAAGAATATCTCCTAACTCTTTTTTCCCTACACTGATCCCGAGTTTATCAAACTCTGCTTCTCCAAGGATACGATTCACTTCCACCTCCCAGGTGTTATCTATTGCCGTTTGGGTTGTCGCGGGTGTAGAAGGATAACCCTGCTGTTTCATCATTTCCTGTGACTGGTCCACCTTACGATTGAAATCCTCATATTTAATGTTGGTTCCATTAATGCTGCCAATGCTGTTAGACGAACCGCCACCCCCGCGGTTGCGGCCCTGAAAATAATCGGTTAGAATAAAGCCGACCAGGGCTATTGCAATTATCACAACCGTAATCTTTGCTCCTTTCTCCCGTATTGTTTGAATGATTGACATATTCTTTTTTATCTATGGTTTAAAGCCCTGCTTTAGGGAGGGCAAAATTAGGGTTTTTGGGGATATGGTGTGGGTAATTGAGTAATTAGTAACCCGGAAACTGACCGTCGATCCGGAAGTATATTTTGGGTGTCGATTGTCCGCCTAATACCTTAGTTACCAGCACGGGTACCTTATTTTCTTTTAGGATGTACCAGTTTCATTTCGCTAACGAGGTGACCAGCTCCGGCGTACTTATCGATAATGAACAATACATACCTTATATCTACCATAATATTCCGGCAAATGGAAGGATCATAGTTGATATCGCTCATGGTCCCTTCCCAAACCCGGTCGAAATTGAGACCGATAAGATTTCCGTAAGCGTCCAGCGCGGGACTCCCTGAATTTCCCCCGGTCGTATGATTGCGGGCGATAAAACAGACCGGCATCTTGCCTCCAGCTCCATACTGACCATAATCTTTTTGCCTGTATAAGCTTCTTAGTTTCTCAGGTACATCGAACTCGTAATCTCCGGGTTTGTATTTGTCCATTACGCCATCGAGATAAGTATAATGATCATACGTTACCGCGTCGCGGGGGTTATAGCCTTTTACATTTCCATACGTAACACGCAAAGTGCTGTTGGCATCGGGGTAAAAAGCTTTTTCTTTGAACACTTCCATTTGCGCCTGCATATAACTCCGGTTATGTTTATTAAGCTGCGTCTGAAGATCATTTAGCGGCGGTTGAATATTT
This sequence comes from Chitinophagaceae bacterium, assembly GCA_035526625.1. Classification (GTDB taxonomy): domain Bacteria; phylum Bacteroidota; class Bacteroidia; order Chitinophagales; family Chitinophagaceae; genus JJ008. The sequence goes on along the minus strand of DATLCB010000024.1, from coordinate 15,097 downwards.
ACCTGGTAGCTTTTCAACAGGTCATTATAAAGTTTTACCGCCTGGAAGTTGCTTATCTCTTTTACTGCTTCTGCCGGTGGTTTATTCAGGAGTGTTTCAGTTTCCTTTTTATCGGCTATTTTTTCTGCGTACAGGCGATCAGCAAGCTTCATATAATCTCCGCCCGACAACATCTCTTTTAAGAGAGGAGAAAGGTATTTGTTGCCGTCTTCCTCAGCATACATCTTCATTAACGACACGAATAACATCCTGTCCACTTCTGTGCTGTATTCTCCAAACAAAGTTTCCAGGGTACCCTTTACCACCGCTAATCTTTTTTGATAGCCTGCATCTCCGTCTTTTTGAAAAGCCGTCACCAATGAATTGAGTTGCGCTGCAATGGTAAATAATTCAATCCGCCCGATTATCTCATTAAAAAAATCTCTTGCCTTTCCATAGGGCAGGAATTTATTATATAGCTCTTGCAGCGTGGTCAGCAGCAACCCATATTTTTCATTCCATTGCGGATTTGCCATTACTCTTTTTTGGAACTCCGCCTCATACACTTTCTTTTTTGCTACAGCGTTGGTGCTTGTCAGCCCCAGTACTTCTCCCTGCCATTTTTTGTAGGAGTTTTGTATTCCCGCATACTTAGCGGCATACATGATCTTGATCTGTTCATCCTTGCGCATAAAGCCATCAATGACGGTTAGCGCTTTGTCCCGGATAGCAATTTTTGCCGGATCATTCACTGTCATTATTTGTTCCACTGCAGAGGAGTGAAGGTATTCGGTGGTCCTGCCGGGAAAACCAAAGACCATAGTAAAGTCACCATCGCTTACACCATCTAATGAGATAGAAAGCGATCGCTTGGGGGTATAGGGAATATTGTCGGTGGAATAGTCGGCCGGCTTATTATCCTTGCCTGCATAAATGCGGAACATGGAGAAATCACCTGTATGACGGGGCCACATCCAATTATCGGTGTCTTTTCCAAAATTGCCTACTGCTGACGGCGGAGCGCCTACCAATCTTACATCTTTGTATGTTTCAGTGACAAAAAGATAATAGTGATTTCCTTCAAAAAAAGCCCGGACATAAGTATCCTGGTAACTTTCTTTTTTTACATTTTTTCTTAACTCAGCAATGTTCTTATCAACGATAGATTGTCTTTCTTTTTCCTCCATTTTGGGATGGGTTCCGTTTAGCACTTCTTTGGTTACATCGTCTATCCTGACAATAAATGTCACGAACAAACCCTGGTGAGGGATCTCCTCTCCCGTATTTCTTGACCAAAAACCATCTCTTATGTAATTATGCTCAAGAGTAGAGTGGTCCTGGATCACATCAAAACCACAATGGTGGTTGGTTAAGAGCAATCCTCTGGATGATACCACTTCGCCTGTACAAAAGCCACCAAAGCTCACTATTGCATCCTTAAGACTACCCTTATTGATATTATATATATCAGAAGCGGTGATCTTCATCCCCATACTTTTCATTTGCTTTTCATTCAACTGTGCCAGCAATTGTGGAAGCCACATGCCTTCATCAGCTTTAGCAAAACAGCTGAAAAAAAGGAGAGAAGCCGCTACCAGTAAGTGTTTCATAAACTTCATAGATGATTTTTTGAGGTATTAAATGTACGGCATTCCTTTTTGATCTTTTACCCGCTCATATATTCATCAATAACCTCTCTTTCTTCATTTTTTCAAGAGTGATCCCGGTTTTTTCTCCACCCAGGCTTGTTAATACTGGCATTATTGTGTTAATAAGCACATGTGGAACGTGGAAATGAAATAGCATGATTGGATTTAAAAAAGGGGATAAGGTCCCTGGGAAATATAATTTGGGATAACAACACGAATTATACCATCTCCATTAACATCTCCGGGAAAAAAATTCTACAAAAGTTCTTCAGAGTAGTTAATTCACATTGATGTGGAATACTTAAGATCTTGCTTTACAAACACAGATACAACATGTGAATTACGTTCTTTAAATGTGAATTATTCAAAAGATGTAATTTTGTGTGGATGTTTTTCCACAAATCCACAGCTGTAATAATAATAAACTCTTTTTTATAAAATTATATTAATACTATTATTGTATTAACGGCATATCGGAAATATTTTCTTTTGAAAAATCGTTTGGGTTAGTGGAATATTGCTCTCTCGTTAAAAAACAGAGGATCAAAAAATGAGTACGCAGAGTTCAGGATCATTAGCAGCAAGAGAAAATATTGAGAAAATGGGTTTCCTCGATATCGACATTGATCCGTCGCTTGACCTGTTCGCTGCGATAGAAAGGCTGAAAAAAGAGAAGAACGCTGTAGTTCTTGCCCACTATTACCAGGAACCGGATATCCAGGATGTCGCTGATTATATCGGGGATAGCCTTGGACTTGCACAACAGGCTGAAAGCACCAAAGCAGACATGATCGTTTTTGCCGGCGTGCATTTTATGGCGGAAACAGCCAAGATCTTGAATCCTGCGAAAAAAGTTGTTATCCCGGATCTGAAAGCGGGTTGTTCATTAAGCGATAGCTGCCCCCCTCCTTTGTTTAAAAAATTCAAAGAACAGCATCCTGATCATGTTGTGGTGAGTTATATCAACTGCAGCGCCGGGATAAAAGCACTGAGTGACGTGATCGTAACCAGTAGCAACGCCAGGGTAGTTGTGGAGAGTTTTCCAAAAGAACAGAAAATTATTTTTGCACCTGATAAGAACCTTGGGGCTTATATCAACAAAGTAACTGGTCGAAATATGCTGTTATGGAATGGTGCATGTATGGTCCATGAGATTTTCAGCCTTGAAAAGATCATTAAACTTAAAGTGAGACATCCGAATGCCAGACTGATCGCTCACCCGGAGTGTGAAGAAGCCGTTTTAAAACAAGCCGATTTTATTGGATCGACAACCGGTCTTTTGAAATTTTCACAAACCGATCCTTCGCAGGAATATATCGTGGCAACTGAAACCGGGATACTTCACCAGATGATGAAAGCATCACCAGATAAGACATTTATACCCGCGCCACCCAACAACAGCTGCGCCTGCAATGATTGCCCGCATATGAAGCTGAATACACTGGAGAAACTTTATTTGTGTATGGAATATGAAACGCCTGAAATAACGATGGAGGAAGGCTTGAGATTGGCAGCAAAAAAACCTATTGACCTAATGCTTGAGATAAGCCGTAAAGCAGGTCTTTGAACAAAAATATTTTATGAAAAAAACTTTTGTCGTGTTATGTGTTTGCCTATTATCAATAAGTATTCAAGCATCAGTGTATGTTACAGACAGTATTCCTGTTAATATAAAAGATGTAGAGTCTGTTGATGCGATCATTCAGTCGCTTTACAATGTGATCTCAGGACCCGCAGGGGAGAAAAGGAACTGGGACAGGATGCGAACCTTGTTCATCCCCGAAGGGAAATTAATGGCCACGGGTAAGCGGCAGGATGGAACGATGGCTAAAAGAGTAATGACGATCGAGGATTATATCAATAGCTCAGGGCCCTTCCTGGAGAAAGAGGGTTTTTTCGAGAGAGAGATAGGAAGAAAGGCAGATCAATATGGAAGTGTGGTACATGTTTTCAGTACGTATGATTCAAAGAAAAAATTGGAAGAGGAAAAGCCTTTTATGAGAGGGATCAACAGTATTCAATTATGGAATGATGGAAAACGCTGGTGGATCGTTTCAGTTTTCTGGCAGGCTGAAACGACGGATAATCCTATTCCCCGGAAATATCTTAATTAACTCTTTAGCGTAAGCAACAACGAACCCACTTTACTTTTAATAAGGTCCCTGACCTTATCGAATTCTGCAGGTTCCATATTCTTTGGATCCGGTATTTCCCAATCAATGAATTTCTTTGCCGGCATCCAGGGGCAAGCATCCCCGCATCCCATCGTTACGACGACATCAAATGGCGCATATTGTTTTACTTCGTCAAGAGATTTTGAGTGGTGTTTACTAAGGTCATAACCTAATTTCTTCATGGAGGTTATAGCTTTAGGATTAATGATACCCGAGGGCTTGCTCCCTGCACTGTAAGCCTCAATACCAGCAGCACCAAGCATAGATGCAAATGCCTGGCTCATTTGTGAGCGGTTGGAATTCTCGATACAAACAAATAGTAACTTCTTTTTCATAGTAACAAAATTAAGGGCCGCTGTTAACGGCCCTGTTTTTTAGCAACATCCGATACCGCTGTCGTTTCCGCAGCATATGCTGCCGGGCGCACAACAGCCGGGGTCCTTTTGATCATTTGTGTTCATGGCTTTACTTTTTATAGTTAATAATAGGAGACTTTTAGCAACAACCACTACCGGGTTCACAACAGTTTCTATCATCCTTGGCCGGCTTCTCCGCATATACGGTTATGCTCGTTATCCTTGTCGTACCACTTTTATAGGTAGCTATTTCTTCTGCAGAAAGATACCTGGCAAGTATCTCCTCGGGGATAGTGATCACTTTTTCCTTCTGCAGGGTCATGTTTTTAAAACCGGTTTCCTCAATAATGTTCAGGTAGTCCTCTTTTTGAATTGCGCCGGAAACACAGCCAGCATATAGCTCAGCCACTTCTTTCCATTTCCCCGGTATCGCTCCCTCAAGGACTATATCAGAAATGGAGAAATGACCACCCGGTTTTAATACACGAAAGATTTCACTGAATACCTTGTGTTTATTGGGAACAAGGTTCAATACACAATTACTGACAATAACATCTGCTTTATTGGAGGAGACGGGCATATCTTCAATGTCTCCCTGCCGGAACTCAACATTGTTATACCCCAGCTTTTCTGCGTTTTCCCGGGCTTTTGCAATCATTGGTTCAGTAAAATCAATTCCAAGCACCCTTCCCTTCTCACCGGTCAAACACCGGGCGATAAATGCATCATTACCGGCTCCGCTACCAAGATCAATGACAGTCTGGCCTTCTTTTATTTTGGCGAATTCCGTAGGGAGGCCACAGCCAAGACCAAGATCTGCGTCGGGGTTGTAACCTTCCAGTTTGGAATAATCGTCCGACATGATGTTGTATACATCATCGCCACAACATGCCGAAGTGGCTCCACAACAGGATGTAAGATTGTGTTCTTTGGATTGCGTTGCGATCTCAGCATATTTGTCGCGAACGGTTTTTTTGATGTCTGCATTCGTGTTCATGGCTTTACTTTTTATGTAAGGAATAGTTTAACAACAAGCTTTCTTGTTTTTTAGTTTAAGGTTGTCAAAGAGGGTGTTGAATTCGGCATTGAATTTTTCAAAAGCCTTCCAGTTGATGCAATAGCAGCTTCGGGGTCCATCTATGGTTCCCTCGACCAAACCGGCCAACTTCAGCTCCTTTAAATGTTGCGAAACGGTAGATTGGGCCAGTGGTAACAACTCAACAATGTCGCCGCAGATGCACTCATTTCTCTGTGCCAATACTTTCAGGATCGCTATACGGGCAGGGTGAGCCATGGCTTTGGCAAATGCTGACAGCTCCTGCTCTTTTTGGGCGAACTCTTCTTTTTTATGAAAGGCCATATATAAAATCTTATATCGCAAATATACGATAAGATATCATCCGGCCAATTTTTTTTTTGAAGAAGTTCTGCGTTTATCAAAGGAGATAAGAACGCCGGAAAAGATTATACATAAAATGCCGAGGCCCGATACAATGTCCGGGAAAGGATCTCCCAGCGCCATCCCGATAAAAACAGAAAAGACGATATTAGCATACCCGATAGCTGACACAACTCCAGCCTTATCGGCACCGTACGCTTTTGTTACAAAGTACTGTCCAAACAAAGCCGCAAGCCCCAGCCACAACACATAGAACCATTCGACACCCGAAGGCCATTTCCATCGAATGAAAAAAATATCATCTGCCGGTACCTGGAAAGCATAACCAATGGTCATGAATACAACAGGAACCAAAACACCTGTGCCAATAAACGCCAGTACAATGATCCTTGCGTCATAATAGCCCGCAAGTTTGTTTACCGTTATATAGGCCAGCGCGGAAGTAATACCTGAGACGAGGCCCGCCAAATGATAAAACCATGGATAATGCATAGCAGGTTTATAGATCAGCAACATTCCCAGGAAACCAATCAGTACAGCAAAGAGTACTACCCTTCCGTGGTATTCCCTGAATAGGAGGAAAGAAAACACAGCGATAAATAAGGCAGAAGTAAGATTATATGTCATTGCCGTACCAAGCGGGAGGTGAAGTATGCAATACAATAATGTGTACAATGCTGTAGTTCCCATCATACCCCTGAAGAGCAGCAAGCGCAACTTGCCTCCTTTGTTAACAGGAGGGTTAATAATAAAGCCAGCGATCAGCACCAGCAAACCCACAGCGTTTCTCCAAAAGACCAATTGCCCGGCTCCGAAAGTTCCTTTCAGCATTTTTGCAGCTCCTCCCATCAATGAAAAACCAAGAGCAGCAAGAAGCATGAAAAAAATTCCTTTATATCTGGCATCTTTAATCATTAGATCTTCATCAGTCGGTTGACCGCCTCTTCCAGCGTTTCGTTTTTCTTGGAGAAACAGAACCTCAAAACCTTATCATCCTTTCCATCGCGGTAAAAAACCGAAACAGGAATGGTGGCCACTCCCGCTTCTTTGGTCAACCTTATCGCAAGATCCTTATCAGCTTCATCACTGATACGTTCATAGGTGCCGCAAATAAAATAGCTGCCAAAGGACTCCTGCATGCTGAACTTTGTTTGCTGCATCAGGTTCTTGAAATGATCTCTTTTCTCCTGCATTATTGTGGAAAGCGTCAAATAAGCGTCTTTATTCTTTAAGAAGCCCGCCAACGCCACCTGCGACGGAGTATGGCAGCTAAAGCAATTGAACTGGTGGACTTTTCGAAATTCTTTCATCAGGGGCTCAGGTGCGATGCAATATCCCAGCTTCCAGCCCGTGCAGTTATAGGTTTTCCCGAAAGAAAAGCACACAAAGCTTCTTTGCAACAGGTCGGGATAGCGGAGTATACTTTGATGTGGGATAGCATCAAAGATCAAATGCTCATACACTTCATCGCTGATGATAAATATATCCGTCCCTTCAACAACCTTTCTTAACTCTTCAATATCTTTTTCGCCGATCACACTTCCTGTGGGGTTGTGGGGCGAATTAATAATGATCGCCCTTGTTCTTGAGGTGATGGCCTTCCTTACAGCTGTCCAGTCAATATGGTAATCGGGATAAACAAGATTGATAGTAACTGCCCTTGCTCCGTTTATTTCAATGTTGGGAATATAACTATCATACGCCGGTTCGAAAACGATCACTTCATCCCACGGTTGTAAGATGGTAGTAAATGCAGAGTAGATCGCATATGTTCCACCGGGTGTAATGGTGATCTCGGTATCTGGATTGATCTCGGTCTTGTATAGATATTCAACCTTTTCTGCAATAGATTCCCGTAGTGGCATCCAGCCAGGCATGGGTGAATACTGGTTGAAACCATTTTTCATGGCCTCATTCACCAACGCTGTCAATTCAGAGCTCATCGAGTAGTCGGGAAAACCCTGTCCAAGGTTGATCGCATTGTGTTCGGCAGCAAGCCCGCTCATTACAGTAAAAATGGTAGTACCGACATTGGGGAGCTTGGAATGGATAACAGGACTCATGCGGTAAAATTACCGGCATTGCGTTAAAACAAAAGGGATTTTGTTTATAGTTCGGACCTGTTCAACACAAGGCTGATACTCCGGATAATTATCTTATCCATGTGATCTTTTACTTCCTGCATATCGCTATCCAGGCCGATCTCCCCAATGAGTTTGTCCGCATTATAATCTCCAAATGTCAGTATATAAAAGATCTGGGAGTGTTCTAAAGCGCCTTCGTTATAAGAGGTGATAGTTCCGCCATAATCCCAGCCAAAGCCATAAAAATTTATCTTTTTTCCATTCAGCTTTACCAAATCAGAAAGACCAGAGCCAATTTTGATCCCATTCGAAGTGTGCCAATCCGTACTGTCCATATAACATTCTATCCTGTCGATGATTTTGTGGTAACCACTATCTTTCCAGTATATGGTTGATTCATTCTTGCTGCCTGGGTAAAGTATCGTTACATTAATAGAGTCCTGGCACTCCAGGTCACAGACACGCCGGTCTTCTATATTGGTCGGGCCATACGCCGCTTTTAATGCTTCAATATCTGTCGTTGGTTTGATCGATCCCCAGGAGCTGTCTGTGATCAGCAGCAAATCAGTTTTTACAATTGGCAGAGTAGCGACCTTTTCTTTTTTGTTTTCCGAGCAGGCCACAATAAAAATCAGTGCAATAGCAATTAGAATAAAATTTCTCATATGGTTGGTTGGTTTACGCAGAGAGGATCGCTGTGGCTTCGATCTCGATCAGGTATTCGGGAGCGATCAGTTCTTTTACCCCGATCATGGAGGTGCAGGGTTTAATGTCTTTGAAGAACTCACCGTGTGCTTTTCCATATTCTTCCCAGCGGGATATATCGGTAACAAACATCCTTGTCCTCACCACATCTTTTAAAGAGGCGCCAGCGTCTTTCAGTACTCTTTCGATCTTTCCGATAATAAAGCGGGTTTGTTCATAGGCGTTGTTTCCGCCAACAAGATCGTTATTTTCATTTACCGCGACGGTCCCGGTCACTTCAATGATGTTGCCGATCTTTACCGCACGACTGTATCCAACGATCTCTTCCCATTTGGCTCCCGAAGAATAATTTATCCTTTCCATTGTTATTTGATTTCTATGTTTTCTTCTTTGACCAGGGATTCGCCATTCATCCTGAGCAGTATTTGTGCTACGGTTACCACGTCTTTCTGGCAATAAGCAATGATACGGGGAAGGTTCTTTTCTTTCCAATATACTTCCCATACCATGCTGCCATCAATATCATCTTTCGGCGTCGCTATTCCAAGCGTATGGGCGAGGAGGTTGAGCGAGGTGAAACTTTTAAAGTCCCCAAACTTCCAAAGCTCGAGGGTGTCGTAATGACAAACCTCCCAGGGCTTTTTACCCGATATATCTAACAGGGGCGGGATCGAAACAGCATGAACGATCATTCGCCGGCACAAATATGGGAAATCAAACTCTTTACCATTGTGGGCGCATAAAAACTTTTGTTCACCGCCTGCCCACTTGACCAGCATTTCATTAAATTCCTGCAACAATATTCTCTCATCGTTGCCCGCAAAACTTTTCAGGATCATCTTTCGCTGGTTACCCATGCCCTGTACGATGCCGCAACTAATGCAAATGATCTTTCCGAATTCGGCATAGATCCCGGCACGGGGATAGAGCGATTCATTGGTTTCACCTTCGTGGTATTTTATGAGGGAGTTCGATTTCGTATCCCATAATTGCTTCCAGTCAGCAGGAAGAAATGAATAAGCAGGGAACTGGGGCACCGTTTCAATGTCCAGGAAAAGAATATTATTTACCGGGAAGGAAGCCATAGCAGTGATTCGACCTTAAATTTATGTGAGCCCGATCTCATACTAAAGGTATTTATCCCCTTTGTTTCGTTTTATTTCTGCCACATACTCCTTTATTTCCTGCTCCTTATCTTTCTTGCAGATCAACAGCACATCTTTCGAGTCTACAATGATATAATCTTTGAGCCCCTGTAACAATACAAGTTTATTGTCGGGCATATGCACCATACAATTGCTGGCATCTACCACGACGACGCTCTTGCCTACAACAGCATTCCCGAAGTAATCCTTTTCCATGTTTTCCCAGGCGCTATTCCAGGTACCGAGATCGCTCCAGCCAAAGGTGGCGGGAATGAGATAAACATTATCCGCTTTTTCCATTACCGCGAAATCGATAGAGATATTGGTGCATTGGGGATAAATAGCTTCAATTACCTGTTTTTCTTTGCTTGTATTGAACTTGTCTTTTTCGGCTGCAAATAATTCATAGAGCTCGGGCTCATATTTTTCCAGCGCCGCGATGATATTTTTTACTTTCCAGGTAAAGATCCCGGCATTCCACAAAAAGTCGCCACTGGCAATAAACGTCTTTGCAATCTCAACATTCGGTTTCTCGGTAAAGGTCTTCACCTTGTAAACTCCCGGCGCCGCTTCGGTGGTATCGTGTTGTATATAGCCATAGCCCGTATTAGGATAAGTGGGCTTCACACCAATCGTGACAAGCGCATTGATATGGTCAACAAAGTTCAGCGCTTTTTTGGCTGTCCTGATAAATTCATTTGTTTCTAAAATGAGATTGTCGGCTGGGGCCGCGATCATCAGCGCTTTGGGATCTTTCTTAAGCAACTTGAAAGCTATATAAGCGATACAGGGAGCCGTATTTTTCCGGGAAGGTTCAGGCAGTATATTTTCTTCAGGGATAGCAGGCAATTGCTTTTTAACGAGGGGTACATATTGCTTAGCAGTTACAACATATATGTTTTCCGCGGAAACCAATTTGTTGTAACGCTCAAAGGTTTGCTGTATCAGGGTTTTTCCTGTTCCAAGGATATCGAGGAATTGCTTTGGATGATCGGTGCGGCTCATCGGCCAGAACCGGCTGCCAATACCGCCTGCCATTATTGCTACGTAGTGATGTTTGTTCATGCCCTCAATCCCCTGAAGGGGACTTTGTTTTCAGTTAGTTGAAAAATCAATCCTCCACTGGCCATTTAAATCAATCCTTCTCTTATCAGGTCATGCAAATGTATAATTCCTGAATACTTTTTATTCTCTGTTACTACCAGCTGCGAGATCTCATTCTTTCTTAAGACATCCAGTGCATCAACCGCCATTTCATCAGGACCGATCGTTTTAGGACCTGGAGTCATGATATCTCCCGCATTGACGTTATCGATCGCTACATTTTTCTCCAGCATTCTTCTCAGATCCCCGTCGGTGATAATACCCAGCAAGTTATTATCTGTGTCAACAACAGCAGTAATGCCTAATCTTTTCTTTGTCATTTCCATGATCACTTCCTTCAACGACTGGCTGGCCAATACTTTTGGTTTTTCGTTTCCTACATAAAGGTCTGAGACACGCAGGTATAATTTCTTGCCCAGCATACCACCCGGGTGAAATTTGGCAAAGTCATCGCTTTGAAAACCTTTCAGCTCCATCAGGCAAATAGCCAGGGCATCACCCATTACCAATTGTGCGGTGGTACTTGTTGTGGGAGCGAGGTTATGCGGGCAGGCTTCCTGCTCAACAGATGTATCGAGCAGGATGGTTGAATTTTTAGCAAGGTATGATCCCGTGCTACCCACCATACCGATAAGGATATTACCAAAATTCCTGATCAATGGAACCAGCACTTTTATCTCCGGGCTCTCGCCGCTTTTACTAATGATGATTACTACATCTTCCTGCTGGACCATTCCCAGGTCACCATGTATCGCATCTGCGGCATGCATGAAAATAGAGGGGGTGCCGGTAGAATTAAAAGTAGCAACGATCTTTTGTGCAATGACCGCGCTTTTACCGATACCACTGACCACAACACGTCCCTTTGTCGCAGCAATCGATTGCACGGCCTTTTCAAAATCATCATTTATAAATGATGCGAGGCCCGCAATAGCCTCCGCCTCTAACTCAATGGTTCTTAGGGCGACCTTTTTGATAGAAACCGACATAATTAGTGGTCAAAAATAGAGGAATTAGTATGAAGTCCCGGTTATACAATTTTAACGCTTTGACCGGAGATGCTGGTGAAAACCGTAGTAAATTCGCACCCCTCTTTAGACAGGGAGCGACAGATCGCCTGCCCGGCCTTTAAGACAGGATAAACACTTATTTATCTGACAATAATTACCGCTGCAAAAATATACTTGCGCAAAACATTACAGTCGGGCAAAAAATAAGTATCTTAAATAAATCAGCATTTGTAGTAAGTGCGAAAGTCCAAGGACTTCTTTGGAGAAATTTTGAGAAATGGGAACATCAACAGCGAAAAAACCAACCACTAAATCCAGTCCATCAAAAACCGCGAAAACGGTTAAGATAAAAGAAGCCAATTCTAACAAAATGCTTGAGCTGCATAGCTCTTTGCAGGAATATTTTGGTTTCGACAAATTCAAAGGGACACAGGAAAAAGCCATTGAATCTTTACTGGCGGGGCACGACACATTTGTGATCATGCCAACGGGTGGTGGAAAGAGTTTGTGCTACCAGTTGCCGGCGATGATCAGCGAGGGCGTTGCACTTATTGTTTCCCCCCTTATTGCACTCATGAAAAACCAGGTGGACCTTGTAAGGGGTTACAGCAGCAATGATGAAGTAGCGCACTTTCTCAACTCAACATTGAATAAAAGGGAGATAAGAGAAGTACATGATGATCTGCTCGGCGGCAGAACTAAAATGCTTTACGTGGCTCCTGAAACCCTTACCAAGCAGGAGAATCTTGAATTCTTTTCGGACCTGAAAATATCCTTCTTTGCGGTAGATGAAGCACATTGTATTTCTGAATGGGGACATGATTTCCGTCCAGAATACAGGCGGTTGAGAGAAATGATGATACAGATAAACCCGGATGCACCGGTGATCGCATTGACCGCTACAGCAACTCCGAAAGTCCAGAGCGATATTGTAAAGAATCTTGACCTCCGAGAACCCAATATTTTTATATCATCCTTCAACAGGGCCAACCTTTATTATGAAGTGCTTCCGAAGATCAAAAAAGCACAAACCGATGAGAATATTGTCCGTTTCATAAAAGGAATGAAAAAGAAAAGCGGCATCATCTATACACTTAACAGGAAAACCACTGAAGAGCTAGCCGATATTTTAATGGCGAATGGGATAAAAGCCGTGGCATACCATGCTGGTCTTGACAGTAAGCTGAGAGCTGAAAGGCAAGATCAATTCCTGGGGGAAGATGTTCAGGTCATTTGTGCGACGATCGCTTTTGGTATGGGTATCGATAAGCCGGATATCCGCTTTGTCATTCACTATAATATTCCTAAGTCGATTGAAAATTATTACCAGGAAACAGGCCGTGCGGGCCGTGATGGACTTGAAGGCAAATGTGTCCTATATTATTCACATAAAGATGTAAGTAAGCTCGAACACCTGATGCGTGACAAACCGCTTAGCGAAAGAGAAGTGGGAGCACAATTAATAAATGAAACAGTTGGCTTTGCGGAAACGGGTGTCTGTCGCCGCAAAGTATTGATGAGCTATTTCGGCGAAGAGTATGAAAAAGAGAATTGCGGACAGTGTGACAACTGTAAGCATCCAAAAGAAAGAATGGAAGCCAAAGAGGAGGCGGTGATCGTATTAAAGGCCATTAAAGCGCTGGACGAAAGATTTGCGACGGACTATGTGGTACAGATCATCAGTGGTAAGCTTACGCCACAGATACAAATGTTCCGTCACGATGGACTCGATGCTTTTGCCAGTGGCAACGACCGCGAGGCTCATTTCTGGAATTCACTTATAAGACAAATGTTGCTGGAAGGTTTGCTAATAAAGGATATTGAAGAATATGGAGTGCTTAAATTCACAAAAAAGACAGAAGCCTTTTTGAAAAAGCCGAAGTCTTTCAAGATCGTATTGAACAATACATATGATGATGCTAATGCGGACGATGAAGAAGGCGAAGTAACGGAGGGTGCAGCGGCAGATGAAAAACTGATGGCCATGTTGCTGGAGCTCCGGCAGAAAGAAGCAAAGAAGAAGAACCTGCCGCCCTTTGTAATTTTCCTGGAGGCCTCACTGCAGGATATGTCTACCTTCTACCCTATCACATTAGAAGGATTGGAAAAGTGCCAGGGCGTGAGCAAGGGCAAAGCAATAAAATATGGCCGCCCCTTTGTGGATCTTATCAAAAGCTACGTAGAAGAGAATAATATTGAAAGACCCGATGATTTTGTGATGAAGAGCGTCGTGAACAAAAGCGGTAACAAGGTCTATATCATTCAAAACACGGATAAGAAAGTATCGCTCGAAACCATAGCTAAGAATAAAGGGTGGCGAATGGATGAGATGCTGGAGGAAATGGAAACGATCGCTGCCAGTGGAACAAAGCTCAACCTTACTTATGCCATCGATGAAATGCTTGACGAAGACGACCAGGATGAGATAATAGAATACTTCAAAGGCTGCCAAACTTCCTCTCTCCAGGTTGCCCAGGATGAATTGTCGGATTATAACTTTAACTGGGAACAGCTCAAGATCATGCGGATCAAGTTCTTGAGCGAGTACGGCATGTAGGCGAGTCAAAACATTTTGATTTAAGATTGCCGATTTTAGGCAATACGCTTATATTTGCAACCCGATTTGATTGAGGTTCAATCTAAAATCACAGATCGGAAATGTAAAAAAGATCGGTGCGGTAGCTCAGTCGGTAGAGCAAAGGACTGAAAATCCTTGTGTCGGCGGTTCGATCCCGCCCCACACCACAACCTCAACAGAAACGTTGGGGTTTTTTTATTCCTTTCCATTGTGGAACAGAATCTACAATTGGCCTCAGTTTATTGTGGTTTCAAACAGAGAAATCGCTTGGCATGGTATTAAATAGTCTTATCATGTATCTATCACTATAACCAAAATCAGGTATCATGAAACAAGTAATTCAAAAGACAGGTATGGCCCTCTTTGCACTGCTTACCAGTATCCTTATGTTGGCTCAGGATAAGGATAAAGGACTCAATGTTGACGTAGATGTAAACAAGGGCGGAAGCGATTGGTATGCCCAACCATGGGTATGGGCGATCGGAGCAGCGGATTTTATTATAATCATTGTAGCAATCTTGAAAGGCGGAGGAAGAAAAGAAGCCTAAGAAGTTTATTCTTCTTTGGTTCTGACTATGAGAAACCTGTCATTGTCCAGTGGCAGGTACCCGTAATCATAGCAGTAATGATATTCTCTGCCCGTTTTAGTGGTGTAGATATGTGTAAGGTATTTAAAACGAAATCCCATTTCAAGCAGTTTTTCCCTGTGAGCTTTAGCGGTCTCCTCGCCATCGGGTAAAACCGTGACCAGCACTTTCCTGTTCTTCAGCAATGCACTATTGATGTTGCGAATAGCAGGATGATAGCTGTCTTTTGCTTTTTGCTGGTTGTTGAAATTATTGCGACAGTAATCATCACAGAATTTCTTATCAATACGTCCTCTTATTATTTTCCCGCATGCCAGGCAGGTCCTG
>DATLCB010000023.1:0-13682 GCA_035526625.1 Chitinophagaceae bacterium | reverse complement strand
AGCCGAATTCGTCGCGAAAGGTTTGTCTGTTCCGCCAACAGTATGATTACGCATAATAATCACTGTATGCGTATAGGTTTTCGAGTGATCACCATTTGCTTTGTCAAGCTCCTGGTCAAGGTTCATCACTTTTTTACCCGGGGCAGCAGGCGCAACGGTAGTGGTGTAGGTCCGGGTAAGACTTTTCTCTGCCGTCTGATCCTTTTTTAGGATGGGTTTCCCTGTCCTTGCATTCAATGCTTCAGCTTCCTGTTTGCTATCATAAATGGTTTTTACCGTTTCACCGGTGGCAGCATCCACCTGGCGAACTTCTTTCCAGGACCGCCCACCTTTTTCGATAGCTGTTATAGCATACCCAGTAGTGTTTGGTACTGATGATCTGTTTCTTTTTTGAGCTTGAGAGGTTGTAATGAATGCAGTCATTACAAAGAAGAGTAGAAATCTTTGTTTCATGGCAATTGATTTAGATGATTAAACTACGATAAACTTCGTTGAAGTCCAAAAATTATTGATGAAGGGTTTTTTGGGGTGGCTGAATGGAGTTTCCCCGCAAGACCCGGTTTTTTACAGGCGGGAACGGATGGACTTGGGTAGTTTGTATCTTACCACAAATTAAAGGCCATGAAAAAATTACAGTTACTCCTGCTGATCCTCTTCCTGGCAAAACAGGGCTTTAGCCAGAGCGGCGAATCTGAAAAGATCCAAAGGGCCTGCCTTGATTATATTGAAGGATTCTATGAAGGAGATACTACTAAACTGATCCGCAGCCTCAAACCAACGCTGTACAAAATCGGTTACTGGAAAAATAAAGAAGGGAAATATGATTTTGATGGACAGATGACCTACCGGCAGGCGATCGATTATGCGAAGCGGGTGGCGGAGAAAAAGAATTTCGCCAAACCGGGTGCACCAAAGCAAGTGGAATTATTGAACATTGGTAATACGATCGCTGCCGCTAAAGTGACCGCATGGTGGGGGATCGATTATATTCTTCTCGCCAAACAGGATGATGTGTGGAAGATAGAGCAGGTGCTTTGGGAAGGGCCGTTAGGGAAATGATTTTAGATGTTAAATGTTAGATTTTAGATTGGGGGATAATTTAAAATTTAGCATTCACCATTTAAAATGATCTAAGGCTTCTTTCTTAATTAATACCGTTTGGAAAAATAATTTTAGATGTTAGATGTTAGATTTTAGATTGGGAGTAATTTAATTTAGCATTCAACATCTAAAATTGCTCTTCTAGTTTTTGTCCCCGGCGTATACGATAAGCTCAAGTCTTTCAAGCCTGCTTTTGTATTGGAAACCATGGCGCTGCTGGCTTTTGGCTTTTCCTGGCTTATAAAGGGGGAGACTTTCTTCCGCGATAGGAAGAAGAATAAACCTTTGCACAGTGAGCAGGAAGGCAGTTGATAATAAAAATAACGGTACATTATTTGCGCATTATTGATGCATGAAAAAGAAGATCATGGTTGTCGATGATGATCCGGGTATCCTCGATGTGTTCCGGATAATACTTAGCCGGGAAGGCTATAATGTCCAGGCCCTTCCATGCGGCGAAGATATCTATAGCGACCGGTACCAGCCACCGGATCTTTTTATACTCGATAAACAACTCTCTGGAATTAATGGACTTGACGTATGCCGCCATCTCAAGGGGCAGGAAAAAACAAAAGCGATACCCGTTATTATGGTATCCGCGAATCCAGGTATCGGTGCACAATATGCTGAAGCGGGCGCGGAAGCATATATTGAAAAACCCTTTGAGTTATCTTATTTATTAAAAACCATAAGACAACTCACAAAGTAATACGGGCACCATCCTCGCCTGGTGAAATTATTCCCCAAATAATATTTGTTCATCCCTGTCCTCCACTTTTATCTGCCGGATAAACTCATCATATTTCTCGTCATGATTGGAATAGACACCATACGCATCCATGCTATAACCGATCATTCCATCATTCGCTTCAATAAGATAAATAATAGCTGAATCGGAGGGGTTGGAGTCACCTTCGAACCGGTAGGTCTTAATGATCGTCAGATCCTCGGGTTTATAATATTTATGTTCATTTACAGTAAGCCCATCATCAGTCATTCTAAATTCATTATCCTGTTTTTTGATACGGAGCCTTTCGAGCACCGCATTCATGGTGGTCATTTCAGAAGGTTTTGTTTGCATGGTATTTTTTTAAAACGACCCAAAGTCTGTGCCGTGAATAATTGCAAGCCTGTATCATTGGGGTTGATTGCTGTATTTGTGCTAGTACTCCTGTCACCCCCCTGGATGCGTCGGGTCAACATGACCAACATCTTCAGGGATCATTTATACTTTACCTGGCAGTTCGTGCAGAAGAAACTGCGGCGCTTTGTTTTCCCACAATATTTTTTTGTAAGTGGCCCCTCACATTCAATGCAGGTTTTTTTGGTATGTGCCAACCAGTGTTTTTTTAAGGTGAATTCTTTCTTCCATTTTAAAAAGTCGAAACTGTAATGACGGGCCTCTTTTATCAACAGGGTCATTAAACGCGGAGGAATAGCTTTGATCCGGGTTTCCGGATGAAGATGAATGCGATAGAGCACTTCATTCTTGATGATATTACCGACGCCGGCAAATACGTTCTGATCAAGAAGAGCGTCGCAGACCATCACAGCAGGCATTTCCTTTAATTTTTTCCGTGCTTTCGCGGGGCTCCATTTATCGCTCAATACATCCGCTTCCCAATCGTAAAGGTCATCTAAGTTCCCTGCCAGCGGTTTTACTGAGCAAGAATAGAAATAAACGGTATGCTTTTCAGTGGAAAGAGATAAGCGAAGGGATCTTACAGGTTTTGTTCTCTCATCGATGCTGTAGGTCCCAAAAAGTAAAAAATGGATCCTTACTGTCATACCCGGAAAGCAAAGGAATAATTGTTTGCCCCAGCTTCGGATATCCTGTAATTTTTTATTGGTTAACTCCTCTTTTTCAAACTTCGCATTTCCGGCAACAGCGGTGATCTTCTTTTTTCTTAAAAGAGGTTCGATGATCTCTTTCAATATGATAATAGAGGGACCTTCCGGCATAAGTTGAGTTTAACCGGAATTATTGCTTGCTAACGCTTAAATCACTTTTTATTGGTTGTTTATCTTTATACGTTTCTTTACAAGCTGTAAAAAGTAAAATTACCGCAGCAAGAAGTAAGAGAAGGGAAACAGCAAGAAACGTTTTCTGCATATAGTGTTTGCTGTACTTATTACAATAAAAATGCCAGAGGGATGAGCCTTAAACCCCGCATTGGGAATTCCTGAGGGGATTTGGTACAGTTTCTGTCTTTTTTTACTAAACACTTTTTATGGGAGAAATGAAAACACTGACTAACGAGGAAGCCGTTGAAAAAATAAAAGAGCTCGCTGCCGATAAGATATGCATGTTCTGTACTTATGATGATTTTAAAATGCTCTCACGTCCTATGAGCACATCCGCGGTCGACGACGAAGGAAACCTTTGGTTCTATAGCGATAAAAAAAGTCAGAAGAACAGGCATGTAAGACATAACCAGCAGGTTGATCTTTTGTATATTGATTCCGGGCGGCATCATTATCTCGTACTGAACGGCACTGCCGAATTGGTTCAGGATGAGCAGAAGGCCCGGGAATTCTGGAGCCCGCTGAATAAAGCATGGTTTGAAGGCGGCGCCCAGGATCCTGACCTTAGCCTTATCAAGGTCACTCCTGTAGAGGGACATTACTGGGATACAAAGAATGGCAAGCTGGTTGCCATTATTAAAATAGCTATTGCCGCACTAACAGGTAAAGACACCGATTACGGAGTGGAAGGAGATATTCTACCCTGATAAAAAAATGGAATGTCACAAGGACCGGAACCTATTGTAAAAAAACATGTACTGAAGAAACTGGCGCAGGATCCTGTTGCCACAGCGGAGGCAATGCGCCTGCTTTATGTAAATTCAAATGACGAAGGCATTGTCCGGGTCAGGACGGGTAAAGGTTTCACCTATAAATTCAGGGATAAGATCATCAGGGATAAAAAGGAATTACAGCGCATCCGGTCTTTGGTACTTCCGCCTGCATGGGAAGAGGTGTGGATCTGCAGCAAGGCCAACGGGCATTTACAGGCTACAGGAAAGGATATAAAAAAAAGAAAACAATACAGATACCATCCCCACTGGAGCGAATTGAGAAGCAGAACTAAATTTTATAGACTGCTCGAACTGGGGAAGGTTTTGCCCGTTATCAGGAAACAACTTGAAAAGGACCTTGCTCTTCCCGGTCTTCCTAAAGAAAAAGTTTTGGCGGTGGTGGTAAGCCTGATGGAGAAGACGGGTATTCGTACGGGAAACGAATTTTACGAAAAGATCTATGGCTCTTTTGGGGTGACAACGTTGAAAGACAAGCATGCCGATATAAAAGGAAGTACCGTAAAATTTTGTTTCAAAGGAAAGAAAGGAGTGGAACATACAGTTTCACTCACCAGTAAAAAACTGGCCAGGATCATTCAGCAATGCCGCGATATTCCAGGCAAGGAATTATTTCAATATATCGATGAACAAGGGCAACGGCAAACCATTGAATCGGGAATGGTGAATGAATATCTTCGGAGTATTGTTGAAGGGGATTTTACAGCCAAGGACCTTCGTACCTGGTGCGGCTCAGTGGCGGCTTTACTTGAATTAAAGGAAGCAGGGAACTATGAGAGCGATAAGGAAGCCGCGAGAAAAGTAGTTGAAGTATTGGATAAAGTAGCGGCACGCTTAGGAAATACAAGGACGGTCTGCAAAAAATATTATGTGCATCCCTGTTTACTCGATCTCTATGGGAATGGTAAGCTGGAGCAGTTCCTGAAAAAAATGCGTCCATCGAAGAGCTCTGATGGAGAGCTGTTACCAGAAGAAAAAGCCCTGATCCAAATTTTAGAAAGCATTTGATTTACTGCAGAAAGCAGCGTAAAAGAGTTCCGCAGACTAATACAGCTCTCACCGAAATCTCCGTGTTCTCCCTTCTCTGCGGTTAAGTTTATATATGTCAAAGGACCCCGGACTTATCCGTAAGAATTATTGTAACTTTCTCTGCACCACTTAAAACCAGTCTATATGAGAAAGTTCCTTTTGATCGCCTTCAGTTTTTATTTTTTCTCTCAGCCAGCTTTGGCAAGTACCGTACCTTCAACAGCCCATCATTACACCATCATTCCAACTTTGAGAGTCAAGGAATTTTTAGAATTGTCTGCGAGAGACCTTGAGAAGCTTACCGGCGAGAAAATGAACCTGGTAACAAGATTGTCGTATGGTATATTGAGAGGTAAAATGAGAAAGGCGATGAAAAAGGATCCTTCGATCACGGTCAACGAGTTCATGAGCGCTCATAAGAAAATGAAGACATGGTTGGTAGTGCTCCTGATCGTATTGGGAGCTATACTGGTTTTCTTTATAATATTCGCGTTGGCCTATGGCGGAGCTTTCTAGTTGCAATTCTTTCTCCACGAAATGCTGGAAATACGGAGGTATTACATCTACAGAAACGTTTGTCCGCAATGGTGTATACGGTTTTGTGATACTGGGTCAGTATATCAAGGCCTTATTATCTTCACCTTATGTCAATTTTATTTGATTGCCAAGGGGGTGAATAATAAGATCATCCGCGTGGAGATCTTTACTATAGAAGGGCGCCGGGTCATGGATATCACTGAAAGAGGCAGGTCTAATCAATATTCCCAACTGATCAATGGTGAAGGGCTGACGAGTGGTGTCTTCTTAATGAAGATATATATCGAGAAAAAGGTGTTCAGTGCCAGGATTATAATAGCTCGTTAGTTATCGAAGCTAAACCACAAAATTGTTTATCGCGTAGAGGAACTCAGCCCTTTTTCGCCTGGATACTTCCAGTTCTTTATTGTTTTCCATGATCTTTTTTTACCTTGATGAAATGTTTTAGAAGCGGATTGGAAGAAAAGATTTATGTAGCACTGTCACCTCTTCATTGGAGCTATTCAAAAATCAAGAATGGCTATTTGTATTTTCTTATCCTTTTGAAGTCAAATATCCACGTCCTCTAACTTGAACTCCCCTGAATCGGGGATATGTCTTCCACATCTTTGGGGATTGCCCGCTTGGGAGGCACAGGATATTTTTACGGCTAAATCAAAAAAACAAATGAAAAAACAAATGAACGCTGATCTGATGGCAGGGAAAAAGCTCAGGCTTAGCAAAAAAACTATCTCCAATCTTGCTTCCCCTATCCAAAGCAATAACTTCTGGGAGATCGGGCCTTCAAAGAATCCACTGGGATGCTTTACCCGCAAATGCAACACATCCTGGTAATCGTAAAACAAAAACAATATGAAAAAGCAAATGAATGCAGACCTGACTGCAGGAAAAAAACTCAGGCTTAACAAAAAAACTATCTCCAACCTCGCTTCCCCTGTCCGCAGCAATAATTTTTGGGAGATCGGGCCTTCAAAAAATCCACAGGGATGCTTCACACGGAAATGCAATACCTTTTAATTTTTTCATCGCATTCCCAAAGACTGAATGAATTTTAAGAACTCCTGCCGTCCAGCCCGGGGCAGGGGTCTTTTTTTTTATGGATGCAGTTGTCATCCACATAGCTTTTTACAATGAGTTTGACCGACGCTGCAAATACTATTCAAAACTTACATGACTCCTTGACGAGGCAGGTGGACAGGATCGCTATTGAGATTTCTGAACAATGGGATGAATGCAAGGAGCCGGGGTTACTCGAAGGGAGAGCGGGAATGGTCCTCCTGTTCGCCTACCTTTCTAAACTCTTTCCCGGGAAAGGGTACGAGGCCACAACATTATTTTACCTGGATGATCTGAAGGCGTCATTGGCTGAAGATGAATTGGGATATGATATGCCTGCCGGAGTCGCGGGTATAGGTTTTGTTTTTCAGCATTTGAAGAATTTACAGGTGTTGGACAGTTGGGTTGACCTGGATCTTTCAGACCTGGATGATCTAATAGAACAAGGGGCGGAAAAGGATTTTAAAACAGGCAACTGGGATCCTCTGCTTGGATTAACCGGCCTCGGCATTTATTTCCTGGAACGTAATAAAGAAACAGGGGAGACGAAATACCTGGAAAAAATGGTTGACCACCTGGCAATGCTTCGGGTACCTGCCGGTGGTTATGATATATGGATCACACCGGGCGATGAAGGATACAGTAAGGATAATTACAATTTTGGGACAGCACATGGCATGCCCGGTGTACTTTCTTTCCTGGCACAGGTGCATGCACTGGGAATAAGAAAAGGGACCATTGAAGAAATGATCATATCCTGTCTTTCTTTTTTGTTGGACAATGAATACAAAGATGATCCTGCTTATAGTTTCCCGGCAGCAATCAATCTCGTTCAGCCGGCAAAAAAAAAGGATCTTTATTCGCGGCTTGCATGGTGCTACGGTGACCTCTGCATGGCGACTACCCTCATTCACTGCGGCAAAGCATTGCACCGCTCCGATTGGTATGACAAAGGGATCGATGTGGCATTGAAAACCACACTCAGAAGCTTAGGTAGTTCGGGTTGCGACGATGCGTCCTTCTGCCACGGAACAGCGGGATTAGTTCACCAGTATAACAGGATCTATCAATTGACCGGGAACAAAGTTTTCCTGGATGCCCGTAACAACTGGATAGAGATAACGCAAAAACATTTTTACCACAAAGGAGAAGGGGCCGGGGGATATTATTATAGTTCATACAATGAAGAAAAAGACGCAACCGAATTGAGACCGCAATACGGTTTGCTTGAAGGAAGCGCGGGAATCGCTCTTGTGTACCTGTCCGTTTTGTATGGCATCAACCCCGATTGGGATATTATTTTTCAGACCAATGTTTAAGTTCAAAGATCAACTCAGCGAATGGTACCGGCCACATGATTCTTTTTTGGTCCGCTGTCCCCTGCTGCCTGTAAATGTTTTTTTTCAGTGGAACATGGGGCACGGTAGTGACGTGACAAATTCAAAGCAAGTTTTGAGAAGATCGCTGCGTAAATTCTTTCTGCAGCCTGTTGCCGGGGAAGCATTGTATATCGCTTCGCCCGATATGCACGCAAGATCGATGCATTGGATAAATGATAAAATTGAGAAGCCTGATAAAAAAGAAAAAGCAGAACTGTCCCTTTTAAAATACATGAGCAGGATGAGTAACCGGTGCACCCCTTACGGGTTATTTGCGACCTGTACGATCGGTATTTTAAAGGATGAAACCAGGATCGAGCTCTGCGATAAGGATCAATTGCTGCGTTTTGGAAGATTAGATATGGACCGGGTATGTGGACTACATGCAGAACTCTTGAAGCTAAAAGATATCTCCGGGCAGTTACATTTTTTCCCCAACAGCTCTTTATACCGTTGCGGTAGTTCCTTCCGCTATATTGAATACAGGTTGCAGGAATTAATAGGACGCAGTTATCATATTGTAGAGATAGAACATTCAAGCTCGCTGGAAAGAATATTGACAGCCGCCATACCGGGGTTGAAAAAGAATGACCTGGCAGCCTTTATTGCAGATGACCAAATTCCTTTTTCAGAAGCGCTTGCGTTCATTGACGAACTGGTAGAAAGCCAGGTGCTGGTAGATGAATTGAACCCTTCAATAACAGGAGAAGAATATTTTTCGGTTCTACTCAGCAGGCTCAAAACGCTGCAGCATACTGAAAAATTTGTTGACCGCCTTGAGTTGGTAAGTGCGTTGTTTGAACAGATCAGGAGGGCCGGTGATAATGGAAAGTATGAATTGTATGTTCAGATCGAACGGGAGTTGTCGCTATTGATCAACGGTCATAAGTCAGGGTCATTGATACAGGTTGACAGCTACCGTGAAGCTTCCTCTTGCACGTTGAATAAGAAGCTAAGCGATGAGATATTGAAAGGGATCAATTTGCTCCGGGGGATAGCAGGAGATCAAACCCTTCCGGATCCTTTTGAGGATTTCAAAAATGCATTTCGTAAACGCTATGACGATGAATGGGTGCCACTGGTTGAGGTGCTTGATACCGAATGGGGCATTGGTCCCGGTAGCTACCGGGAGGGCAAATTCCATGTTGGTGGATCGGATGAATCTCCACTTGTCGCAAAACTTCCGCTTGGGAAAACTGGGAATGATCTTTCTGTGCAGGGAGCACGCAATACAGGAATCCTCCAATGGCAACTTTACCAGGAATCCATTACAAAAAATTGCACCGAAGTACGTATCGATGACAAGCAGGTTGAGCAATTATCAAAAAAGGAAATCAATATTGATGAACTACCCGATTCTTTCAGCGCCATGGTGAGGATCAATGCCGCTACGGCAAAAGATATCGATAATGGGAACTACACGCTCTTTATTAATTCTGTGACGGGGCCATCGGGTGCAAATTTATTAGCACGTTTTTGTCATTTACACCCTGGTATCGAAAAATTGGCCAGGGGCATCGTGGAGGCGGAAGAAGTTCACCATCCTGATTGTCTCTATGCCGAGATCGTTCATCTTCCTGAGGCAAGAACAGGAAATATCCTGGTCCGGCCGATATTCCGCGGGTATGAGATCCCTTACCTGTGTAATTCAACGCTGGATAAAGAATTTCAGATCCCTGTGAATGATCTGTTAGTAGGTATCGAAGAGGGGAAAGTAATATTGTGGTCCCGCAGGCTAGATAAACAAGTGATCCCACGGCTGACCACGGCGCACAATTACCATCTCAGTAGTCTGCCTGTTTATAGGTTCCTTTGTGATCTCCAAAACCAAGGTAGTCGGCTCCCGCGCTGGGATTGGGGAGGACTTAGCGATCGGCCTTTTCTGCCACAGGTGTGTTATGGCCGGTTTATTCTGTCAAAAGCAAGATGGATATTGGTAAAGGAGGACATGGAAAATTGCTATAATAAAAATGATGAAGCAACACTTGTAGTAACCACAGCACTAAGGAAGCTAAAAAAATTGCCGGTCCATGTCTTGCTGACACAAGGCGATAATGAACTATTACTTGATCTCCAGAATATTTTTTGCATCCGGCTGTTATTAGCTGAGTTGAACAAGAGGGGATCGGTAATACTTACAGAAGCAACCGATACCCCGGATCAATGTTGGATAAAAAGTCCGGAAGGGGATCATGTCGCGGAATTTATCATGGCTTTTAACAGGGAAAAGGTAAAAACGCCCCAGCTTTCAGCAAACACAATTTTAAAGAAGGATAATAATAAGCCTGTTCAACGGATTTTCCCTGTAGGTTCCGAATGGCTATATGCCAAGATCTATTGCGGGACCAGTACTGCGGAAAAAATTTTAAGTCATGAACTCAGGTCACTCACGGAAAGGTTATATGCTGAAAGGATCATAGATAAGTTCTTTTTCCTGCGATATTATGACGATGGACCGCATATCCGCATCCGTTTTCATAATGCGGTGAAAAAAGATTTCTGGAAAGAAATTATCCCTCTTTTGCAAAAAGAACTTCAGCCGTATACAGATGATCGTACCGTGCACAATATCCAGTTTGAAACGTATCGTCGTGAGATCGAGCGGTATGGTGAGGATACAATGGAACTGAGTGAAGATCTTTTCTGGCAGCAATCCAAAGCGATCATGGAATTTATTTCCATGCTGGATGGCGATGAAGGAGAGCAATACCGGTGGCAGGCCGGACTAAAAGCCATTGACCTGTTGCTTGATGCTTTCCGGTACACGCTTGAACAAAAATGTAAACTGGTAAGGCGGCTTAATAAGAACTATTCCGAAGAATTCAGGATCGGGCACGCAGAAAGAAAAAAAATCTCAGACCAGTTCAGCGACCATAAACCACGGGTGAACTTGTTAATGAGCGATGGCTGGCAACAGGATGAGAACCTGGCGGAAGGGATCCAGTTACTTATTCCAGGTACGGACATTTTTCATGCGACAATTGAAGGGATACTGAATGCTCCATCAGTAGTCGCAAATCCCATGCAACTGGATCTTTTGATGCAAAGCTATCTTCACATGTTCATTAACAGGCTCTTTGTAAGTAACCATCGTAAAACCGAACTCGTTATTTACGAATACCTCTTGAAATATTATGAGTCAAAAAGGGCAAGGACTCTTCAGGAAGGCCGGGAGGAGTTGTCTCAGGGTTTATCTACCTTAGGGATAAATACTGTTGATTGAGAAAACGTTTGTCAATACTATTGAGTTTAGTGATCGTAGTTGGGCTTCCTCAAACTATTACTGCCCAGCCTGTCAATCAAAATGCAATCGACAGTATCCAGCAATTGCTTCATTCAGGCACTGACGATGCTAAAAAGATCAGGTGGCTTGCTCAAATAGCTGATATTTTTTCAGACCAGGGCCGGTACACGGAATCCATACGCTCTTTAAATAAAGCACTGGATCTGGCTGAGGCGACAGGCGACAGAACAGATGAACCGAAGATCTATAATTCACTTGGGGGAATTTATTGTGCTCTTGGCGACCAGTCAAAGGGCCTGGAATATTATTATAAGGCTTTGCGCATTTCAGAAAAATTGGGGGATAAGAAGGCCATGGCAAGTTCATACCAGTATATCGGTGCGATCTTCTATGATCAGAACGATGACTCCGTAGCCTTGAAACATACACTTGCGGCGAAGCAGCTAAATCTTGAGATCGGGAATAAGTTCGGGTATGCTCAAAACAATAATTCTATTGCGGATATTTATTTGCGGAAAGGCCAATATTCCGATGCGCTGACCATATTCCGCGAGTCATTGAAAATATATCAGGAACCTGGTGCACCTGAATGGGGCGTGCCATGGAGTATTACATCGATTGGGGGAGCTTTTGAATGCCGCGGTGATTCAGCTATGGAAAAAGGAAACAGGAGTGTCGCGATGGCTTATTACCAGGAAGCACTAAAAAATTACCTGGACGCTCTGGCTATGTATAGAGCGAATGGTATAATGGGCGGGTATACGGAACAACATTTTTACACAGGAACAATTTATATCAAGCTGGACAAAATCCCCGAAGCAAAAAAGCACCTCGAGACATCGTTGAAGCTTGCCGCAGAAATGGGAAGTAAGGACATGGTAGCGCAGAACTACCTCTACCTTTCAAAAATTGACAGCCTGCAGGGGGATTACCAGCAGGCATTCAGGCACTTCAAACTCTCGACCTTGTACCGCGACAGTGTGTTCAATTCAGAACAATCAAGAAAGATCAATATTTATAAAACCCAGTATGAAATTGAAAAAAAGGAAGAAGAGATCAAACTACTGACTGCGGAAAACAGGTTGAGTACGGCCATCGCAGAAAAGCAAAAACAGCAAAAATTATTTGCCTATGCCGCGATATTATTGGTGCTTGGACTTGGTAGCTACGGTTTCTCCCGTTACAGGGTAAGGAAAAAAGCAGAAGTTGAACAGGTCATGCTTAAAGATCGTTTACATATCAGCCAGGGATTGCATGATGATATCGGCTCGACCCTTAGCAGCATATCCGTGTATGCAAATGTGGCTCAAAAGCTTAGTGAGAAGAACAGCAAAGAAGAGCTGAATGATATGCTGGGAAAGATCAAAGTGACATCTTCAGAAATGATCTCTGAAATGAATGATATCGTCTGGACCATTCATCCCAAAAATGACAGCATGGAAAAGATCCTTCTCCGGATGGAAAGCTATGCAAAGCCCATGCTGATGACAAAGAATATCGTTTTTAAACTTGAGCATGATCCTCTTATTCTTGCCATGGATCTCGAAATGGAGAAGAGAAAAAATTTCTACCTGGTTTTCAAGGAAACCGTCAATAACGCTTTTAAATATTCCGGTTGTTCAGAAATAGCTACAAGGATCTTCCAATCGAATGGATGCATGGAAATGCACATTAAGGACAATGGTGTTGGTTTTGATGTAGAAGAGGAAATAGGCGGGGATAAATTAACGCTTTCGGGCAATGGTTTGAGGGGTATGGTCATGAGGGCTGAAGTAATGAAAGGTGATCTGCAGATCAATAGTGTCACCGGGTCTGGTACTGAGGTAAAACTCAGGATACCTATCCCCTGATTCGGGGATGATCACTACAAATATTTATTCTCATATTTGTGCAATGGGCTTACGTATCGCCATATTTGATGATAACAAGAATATCCGGGAGAGTATTGGATTACTCCTGAAAATGGAGAACGAACTGGAGGTGGTGGGCTCCTTTTCGAATGTATTGGATTGTTTAGATGATGTGACCGGGTGTAAACCTGATGTGGTATTGATGGATATCGAAATGCCGGGTATGTCGGGGATCGAAGCTGTAAGAACGATCAAAAAAGAATTTCCACAGGTTCAGATCCTGATGCAAACTGTTTTCGAGGATGAAGACCGGGTGTTTGATTCCATTTGTGCCGGCGCTTCAGGTTATATCCTGAAAAGCTCTATCAATACAAAACTCGTCGATTCCATTAAAGAATTGCAATATGGCGGTTCGCCCCTCTCTCCAACTATCGCAAGAAAGGTCCTGACAAGGATGCAACAAATACCTGAACATGTTATTCCACCGGAAACTCCCGATTATCATTTAACCAAAAGAGAAAAGGAAGTGCTGGCCTGCATGGTGAACGGGCTGAGCTATAAAATGATCGCCGACCAACTTCAGATCGGTTACGAAACTGTCAGGAGCCATGTGAAAAAGATCTATGAAAAATTACACGTTGCCTCCCTCACCGAAATGGTGGCCAAAGCT
>DATLCB010000022.1:0-3116 GCA_035526625.1 Chitinophagaceae bacterium | reverse complement strand
AGCATTTGTAGACAGTCATAATATTGTTCTTTGTACCCGTAAAGGCGTCATCAAAAAAACGGCGCTGGAAGATTTTAGCAGACCACGACAAACAGGTGTGAACGCTATCACGATCATTGAAGGTGATGAATTGTTTGATGCAAAACTTACGGATGGCAGGTCAGAGATAATGATGGCAGTAAAAAGTGGTCGTGCGATCCGTTTCTCCGAAGAAAAAGTAAGGGCAACCGGCCGCGGTGCTATCGGGGTGGCAGGTATTGAAGCAGAAGAAGCTGCTGATGAAGTGGTGGGAATGATCTGTGTAAACCAGGAAGACAAAGCATCAAGGACAGTACTGGTCGTGAGTGAAAAGGGATTTGGGAAAAGAACCCCCGTTGATGAATATCGTTTTACCAACAGGGGAGGAAAAGGTGTTAAAACTATTAACGTAACAGAAAAAACCGGTAGCCTGGTAGGGATATTGGATGTATCGGAAACCGAGGACCTGATGATCACCTGCAAAAGCGGTGTCACTATCCGGATGCCGGTAAGTGGTATCAGCGAGCAGGGAAGGGCAACACAGGGAGTAAAATTGATAAAACTGGATGAAGGTGATGAGATTGCTGCCATTACAAGACTTGATGACCAAAGCCAGAATGGTAATGCAGAAAACGCAACCCTGCCGGATGAAAACCCATCTACCGAGAGTTAAACAATAAAAAACAAATAAATGAGAAGGATCTTTTTCCTATTACTGGTATGTTCTGCTGCTCTTGTATCACAGGCACAGGACTATGCACCTATTAAGACCATGTTGACCCTGGGTCAATACCAGAAAGCCAAAGAAGACCTCGATAAGAATATGGGCAACGCCAAATTCACTTCCAAGGCTGAAGCTTATATGCTCAAGAGTGCCATCTATGCCGGTCTTGCCATGGATAATGCAAACAAGAACACGCCAACAGGAGCGCAGTTAGCCAATGAGGCGGAAGCTGCATTCAGAAAATATAAAGAGATGGATCCTGCTATGGCATTGCTGGGAGATCCTATTTACCAGAATGGTCCTATCAACCTGTATTCGTTTTTTTATTCAATAGGGTACAGTGATTATAGTGCGAAAAGATGGGATGCCGGTTACGATAAACTTAAAAAAGCAGTGGACATGTCTGACCTGCTGCTGTCCAAAAAGATCATTGTTGCAGCCATAGATACCAATGTACTGATACTCGCGGCTATTACAGCCGAGAGCAGCAAGCATAGCGATGATGCTGCCCGGTATTATACACGCCTGGCCGATGCAAAAATTGGGGGGAAGGATTATGAGAGTGTGTACCGTTACCTGGTGAATTATTATTTCGGTAAAAAAGATATGACGGCTTTTGAAAAATACAAGCTGCTTGGGCAGCAGCTCTATCCTGATAGTGAGTATTTTACCTATGATAAAGTAGATTTTGCTGTAGGTCTTGTCGAGGGCTTTGATGCAAAGCTTAAAGCAGTGGAGGAGATATTGGCAGGTGACCCCAATCATTTCAAGGGTAACCAGATATTGGGAGAGATCATTTACGATACGCTGAATCCCAAAGAAGGAGATCCTTTGCCTTCGAATGCTGCCGAACTCGAACCGAAAATGGTGAATGCTTTCATGAAAGCCGCGGCGGCCAAGCCCGGGTTCGAAAATCCTTACCTGTTCATCGGCGACCATTTCATCAATAAGGCGGTAAAATTAAATGAGGCCAGGTCTACTCATGCAGCTGAGATGAAGACACGTACCAAGCCGGGCACGATGGCTTCTAAAGAAGATGTAGCAAAAAGAGAGTTGCTTGATAAACAATATGGCGATGCTTTGGAAGCAGCGCGGGAACCTTACGAGAAAGCTGCCGAGATCTTCTCTACCAAATCAAATATGACGCTCCGTGATAAACAGCAATACAAAAAAGCGGTGAACTACCTCGCCGATATATTTGCCTTCAAGAAGATCCAGGCAAAAGGCAAACCTGTTGACCAGGCAAAGTATGCGGCAGAGGAGAAAAAGTGGAACGACCGATACGATACTATTAAATAATTAGTGAGAAGGGCTGCGCTGAGCGGCCTTTTTTCTTGTGTGCCTGTTTAACATAACGTAAATTATATGAAAACAATCTTAGTCTTTTTTGTGTCTCGCTGATACGGATTTTTCAATGGATAATACATTGTTAGAAAAAATATGGCTTGGCTTCTTAGTGCGTGAGAACTAAAACTATCACGTAATTTTGTGAGGTCGCAGAATGCCCTTGCATTCGAAAGGTATTTGCTCAAGGTAATGAGCAGCAAAAACCCTAAGAGTTCACGCTCTCAGGGTTTGCAAATCTTCCACGCAATATGAAGAAGATTGTTAGATTGATTGAAGCCATCACTGGCTTAATCATCGCATTGGCTATTTACAAGATGTTATAAAGCAAGTAGCCAACTATTTTATAAGAAGTCGAAACCCGGCTTCTTTTTTATATCTATTAAAAGGCAAGTTCTTTATACAGCTGATCGGCTATCGCCTCCCTTTACTCTTTCAATATTTTTTCTTTTAAGAGAATCCATTGAAAAATCCGTATTAGGGCAAAGTTAACAATAATTAGTCAGTAACGAAATTATTTGAAGAACTTCAAATCCGCTGCCACCTGTGCCGCCTCTTCTGCAGTGATTTTATCGTAGCGAAGCAGTGTACTAATAGCACGGATGCCGGTCAGTTTCATGATGATCGTATCAGGAACCCCGTTCTTCCGTAGGTTCGTGATAAAGGATCTGCGGGCTGTGTGAGCACTGACCATCTGCCACTTCTTTAGATATTCATCTTTGCGCTTCCCGCCTTTAGTGATAGTGAACAGCACCCTGCCGGTGAATTCTGCCTTTTCACAGATCAGCTTGATGAACTTATTGATTTTAACATCAGACACTGCAGGTGGAAAGCCTTTGTACTTTGAAACTATCTTCTGCACGTAGGGGTGGACGGGGATGACCACCTTTTCATCTGTCTTTTCATTTGCGATCGTGATAAAGCCTTTACTGATATTTCGTTTTTCCAGCATCACCAGGTCAGACACACGCAGTCCTGTGTAACAATCCAGGATGAACCAATCACGTACCACAGCGTATTCACCGACCAG
>DATLCB010000021.1:0-15257 GCA_035526625.1 Chitinophagaceae bacterium | reverse complement strand
CGAGGAAGCCGTGGTTGAATAAGAGAGAGCCTGTTTTACTTTCTCATTTCTGATTTCTTATTCCTTATTTCTTATTTTTAGGGAGTGTCCTCAACAGTAAATATATTAATGACAGGCGGTGGAGCTCCCGGAGCAGCCGGTATTTTGAAATGCTTACAGAAAGAAGATTCATTCAAAGTTACTCTCGCTGATGCCAACTCTGAGGCCATCGGCAAATACCTGGGCCATGACTTTGAAGCAATTCCTGTTGCGATCGCACCTCTTTTTTCAGAAACACTGTTGGAGCTCTGTAAAGAAAAAAAGATCGATGTCATACTTCCACTCGTTACAAAGGAATTAATCCCGTTTGCGGCTCATCAGCAGGAATTCGACGCTGCCGGAATAAAATGCCTGGTATCACCTGCCGCATCACTGGAAATAGCCAATAACAAAAGCCGGCTGTATGAATTCATGCAATGGCGGGGGATACCGGTCCCGGAATTCAGGGTAATAGAAACTGTTGAACAATTCCAGGAAGCGATAAACCAATTAGGGTATCCCGGAAAACCTGTTTGTTTCAAACCTTCTGTTTCCAATGGCAGCCGCGGTTTCCGCATCATCAGTGAGCAAATGAATAAACTGGATCTTCTCTTCAATCAAAAACCGTCGGCTTTATTTATAAGCGCCACCGATGCGATACGCATTCTTTCTTCCGGGAAATTTCCTGAGTTGCTCGTGAGTGAGTATTTACCAGGGGAAGAATATTCTGTCGATTGCCTGGCCGATCATGGGAAAACAGTATTGGTCGTCCCCAGGCTTCGTAAAAAAATCATCAACGGGATCAGCATAGAAGGGGAGTTTGTAAGAGAAGAAACGATCATTGCTTATTGCAGCCGGGTAATAAAAGAATTGCAGCTTCACGGCAATATTGGCATACAGGTAAAAAGAGCTGTTGCCGGTCAATTCTTAATGCTGGAAATAAATCCACGTGTACAGGGAAGTATTGCGACTTGTCTTGGCGCCGGTATCAATCTCCCGGCACTGGCTATAAAACAGGAGCTCGGTTTACCCATTTCATCCAAAGAGCTGAAAGTAAATTGGGGTACAAAATTCTCCCGATACTGGGAAGAAGTGTTTTATTGATTACTGCCACTCCGTCATTAAATAGTCTTTGGACAGGATTTTGTTCTCCCTTTGACCATTGACCTTTGACAATTCACCATTTAGTAACTTGCATTAAACCTATTCCCGATGAAAAGGATCAGTGCCGTTTTCCTGCTAAGTCTTGTTTCCCTTTCTGCGTTTGCACAAAAAGCTAATGAGAACAATACCCTCCTTTGGAAGATAAGCGGCAATGGATTGGAGAAACCTTCCTACCTCTTTGGTACTATTCATATGCTTTGCGCTAATGATGCACAGTTGAGTAATAACCTGAAAAAAGCTATCCGCAATAGCGACGAAGTTTATTTTGAAGTGGATATGGACAACCTTTTTGAAATGGTAGGGGCTATGAGTAAAATGAAGATGCTGGGCGATACCACTTTGAAGGACCTGCTGACCGAAGAAGAATACCAGAAGGTGAAAAAATATTTTGAAAGCAAAGGATCCATGCTTCCCTTTTCCATGCTGGAAACATTCAAACCCATACTTGCAGCTTCTACACTTGAACAAGGCTCATTACCCTGTGATGAAACAGCGATGATGGAACAGGTGATCATGCAGGAAGCGAAGGCCAATGATAAAAAGATCAAAGGTCTGGAGACAATGAGCTTCCAGGCCGGTGTGCTTGATAGTATCCCTTATAAACTACAGGCGCAGCAATTGCTGATGTATATCGATAGTACAACGAATGGAGAAGATAGTAATAAATTACTGGAACAGATGTTTGAGGCCTACCGCAACCAGGACCTGAAAAAACTTGAAGCCCTAACAGTAGAAACCGATGCCGCTATGGCATCTTTTACCGACATCATGCTTTATCACCGCAACCAGAATTGGGTGAAGAAGCTAAAAGAACTGTTGCCCAAAAAAGCTTTATTGATAGCTGTAGGAGCGGGACACTTGCCCGGAGAAAAAGGTGTAATCAATCTGCTCCGAAAAGAAGGGTATAAGGTTACACCGGTGGATAATAAGGTGAGTGGGATGAAGGAGATCTAAAATTATTCTTTAGAAAGGAATAAAAAAGCAGTCCCTCTCAGAACTGCCTCTCTTTTTAAAAATTATTTTATTAAAACTGCTCCAGCACCGAGAACATAAAATCTCCTTCGATCTTGGCATTCTCATCGCTGTCACTACCATGGATGGCATTCTCTCCAACAGATGCTGCGTATAATTTACGGATCGTATTCGCTTCTGCCTTCGATGGGTCGGTAGCGCCGATCAGTTTACGAAAATCTTCCACTGCATTATCTTTTTCCAGTATAGCTGCAATGATCGGTCCTTCACACATAAAAGATACCAACTCACCATAAAAAGGTCTTTCTTTATGAATAGCATAGAACTCACCCGCTTTCTCAGGTGTCAGTTTCGTCATCTTTAGCGCTTTGATATTATAACCTTCCTGCAGGATACGGTCAAGGATTGCACCGGCATGCCCGTTCTTGAATGCATCCGGTTTGATCATGGTAAAAGTGCGATTACTCATAGTTTACGATTGTTTGTTTTTCGGCCGCAAAAATAGAGGAAAGTTCTGAGTTTATAGTTTGTGTTTGTAGTTGTTCTCAAAATAATAGCGGGTCAATGCTTGAAGGGATCTTACTACAAACTAGAAACCACAAACTACAAACTCGTATCTTCGCCCCCGTTTTGAAACCTATCGAAGACATATTTCCCCTGCTCAAAGAACCCCGCAAAGTGGTGATCACCACGCACCAAAAGCCCGATGCAGATGCTATGGGTTCATCGCTTGCACTAAAGCATTTCCTGGTGAAGCTGGGTCATAGCGTGACAGTTGTTTCCCCCACGAACTGGGCAGGATGGGTGAACTGGATGCCCGGGGTCAAAGAAGTGATGGATTATGAAAAAGACAGGGAAAAAGGTGATGCTATTTTAAACAACGCGGAATGGCTTTTTTGTCTCGACTTTAATATTTTTCACCGGACAAAGACCCTCACGGATAAACTCAAACAACTCAGCTGTACCAAGATACTGATCGATCACCACCAGGAACCCGATGCCGCATCTTTTGATTATGGCATCAGCGATACTTCAAAGAGTTCTACCTGCGAAATGATCTATGATCTTATCACTGGTACTGGTAACAGCGACCTGATCGATATCAATATCAGCGAATGTATTTATGCCGGTGTGGTAGGTGATACCGGGTCTTTTCGTTTTCCTTCAGCCCATGCAGGCGTTCACAGACTGGTAGCTGATCTGAAATCGACTGGGTTCCTGCATAGTCGTGTACACGAACAACTCTTTGATAATTTCCTGGAGAACAGGTTGCGTTTTGTCGGTCATGTACTGCTCAACAGGATGGAGGTGTTCTATGAATATAATACGGTGCTGATCGCCATACCCAAATCTGATCTCTTAAAATACCATATCAAGACCGGGGACACAGAGGGCCTTGTAAATTATCCCCAGATGATACAAGGGATAAAATTAGTTGGTCTCGTGATCGACAGGGATGAGGAAAGGAAATGGAGCTTCAGGAGCAAAGGGGATTTCGATTGCAATACATTTGCAAGGCAATACTTTAAAGGAGGCGGTCATTATAATGCAGCCGGGGGACGCAGCAGCGATCCCCTTGAAAAAACAGTGCAGCATTTTAAACAAGTGATGAAAGAGAATCAACAACTTTTACAATAAAAAAAAGATCATGAAGATGAAATTGTTTATGGCCTCGCTTTTGGGCATAGTTCTTATGATGGCTTGTGGAAAATCATCTTATAAAAAAACACCGGGAGGCATGCCCTATAAGATATATCCCGGTAAAGATTCGCAGCAGGTTAGGGCCGGGAGTTTTGTAAAATTGTCGATCACTAAAAAAGTGAACGATAGCGTACTTTTCACTACAGATAAAGGCTTGCCAGCTTACCAGTTCGTAAGCCCAACGGTAACTCCCTATGATATTTCAGAACTCTGGACCAGCCTGAAAGTTGGAGATAGCCTGGTAATGACGCAAATGGTTGATACTTTCATCAAACGTAATCCTGAGCAGGTGCCACCTCAGTTCCGCAATGGTGACAGGGTGCTGACCTATATAAAGATACTTGCCGTATTCCCCACCGACTCATTGACAAGAATGGACTATGAGAACGAAGTAAAGAAAATAACTGCTAATGAATCCAAAGTAGTAGAGAAATACCTGGCCGATAAAAAGATCAGTACGGTGAAAACGCCATCCGGTGCTTTTGTGGAAATGATACAGCAAGGTACAGGAGCAAAACCTGTAGTTGGTAATTATGTTTCTGTAAACTATACAGGTACCAGCTGGTCGGGTGTGAGGTTTGACAGCAGCACGGACTCGGCCTTCGGACATGTGCAGCCCTATTCATTTACAGCAGGCATTGGGGAAATGATCAAAGGTTTTGATGAAGCTGTACTGATGATGGCAAAGGGAACCAAAGTAAAAGTGTACATCCCTTCCGCCCTGGGTTATGGTCCCCAGGGAAGACAGCCGAACATCAAGCCCAATGAGCACCTGATCTTTGACCTGGAGTTGGTGGATATTAAAGATAAAGCGCCTGAACAACCGGCTATGCCGCCGACGCCGCAAAAAAAATGATGCCATTCAACAAAAAAAAATTGGAAGAATGCAGGAAAGTCGCAATTTCGTGTTCGGATCCCGACTCACTGAACGTAAACGCAGGATCGGGAGTGAGGCCCCGTTTTTAGTCCAGCATCTTTGGTAAGGCCCGTTCACCCTTTGAAAATAAAATGTGGAGGTAAGTATCTTTTTATTCTGATTTGTTTTAACCTGTTGAATAAAGCGAAAGCTATTCCACTAAGGTTTGATTACATGTCATGATGAAAGGCCCGTTCTATAAGAAGTAGAACGGGTCTCTTCTTTCAGGCCATCTGCATAGCCTGCCATAATCCAACAGTTTGCACGGCTTCTTTTACATCGTGAACACGCAGGATGCTTGCTCCATTCATCAAGCCAATTGTATTCATAGCGATCGTTCCTTGCAACGCTTCATCCGCAGTAAGTCTAAGTGTTTTCCAAATAAAAGATTTTCTCGAAATGCCAAGCAGGAGCGGTGCATTAAGCATCTTAAA
The DNA here is from genome assembly GCA_035526625.1 of Chitinophagaceae bacterium. Taxonomy (GTDB): domain Bacteria; phylum Bacteroidota; class Bacteroidia; order Chitinophagales; family Chitinophagaceae; genus JJ008. The sequence goes on along the minus strand of DATLCB010000021.1, from coordinate 10,052 downwards.
AACAGCAAGATTGCGAAGGAGTTCAAAATTATGGGATGCATTTTTTGCAAAACCAAAACCAGGATCAATAATAATATCTGTTATACCAGCTTGCTGCAATTCATCTTTTTTATGGACCAGGAAGTCAAGCACTTCTTTTGTCACACTTTGATAATGTTGCTGGTTGTGCATGGTCTGGGGTGTCCCTTTCATATGCATCAAAACGTAGGGCACTTGTAGAGAAGCTACGGTTGGTATCATCTTTTCATCCATACTCCCGGCGCTGATATCATTAACAATACAGGCACCCGCCTGGATCGCCTGTTCGGCAACTGTGGCATAATAGGTATCAATAGATATAAAAGTGCCGGGAAATTTTTTATGAATGCCTTCAATGGCAGGAATGACTCTTTCCAGTTCTGTTTCCCTGCTGACCTTTTCACTTCCCGGACGGGTACTTTGCCCCCCGATATCAAGTATCGTGGCGCCCTCGCTGAGCATTTTCCCTGCCTGCTTCTGGACCGCATCAATATTTTCATGACGACTACCTGTATAAAATGAATCCGGCGTGATGTTGATGATGCCCATCACTATTGGCTTATCCACAACCAGCAGCCTTCCTTTGCAATTCAACGTAAACATTAGTCTTTGTTCGTTATTTTTGAAGCTAAGGTAAGGACTAGCCAGTAAGTCCAATCGGTCATATAAGTCATATGCCAACTCCGATTTGACCTCTTTGCCTTATATGACTTATATGAACCTCTATGACCCATTTGACCAATATGACTGAGACGAACATTCAATACGATAAAGCCATCCTATCCTGCAAGGAAATATTCTTAAAAAAGGCCAATGACTATGGCACGGCCTGGAGGGTATTGAGAACGATCTCGATCGTTGACCAGATATTCATCAAGGCGCAACGTATCCGCACGATACAGGAAAAAGGACGGCAGAAGATAGCGGATGACATCACCGCCGAATTCAAAGGGATCATCAATTATGCTGTGATAGGTTTGATACAACTGGAATTACCCGGCGATGCGCCTGAAGAAATGGAAGTGCAGGAAGTTTCTGTGCTGTTCGATAAACATATCCGGATCGCCAAAGGATTGATGGAAGATAAGAATCATGATTATGGCGAAGCGTGGCGAAGTATGAGCCAGGAGAGTTTTGTTGATCTTATCCTGATGAAACTCCAGCGCATCCGCCAGATATTGAACAATGACGGCAAAACGATCATGAGTGAAGGCGTTGATGCCAACTACCATGATATTATCAACTATGCCGTATTTGCATTAATACTCATGTAGCATGAAGATCCTTGTCAACATCCTGAGAGTTATTGTTGGGTTGCTGTTCATTTTTTCAGGGTTGGTAAAAGCCAACGATCCGCTGGGTCTTAGTTATAAGATGCAGGAGTTCTTCGAGATATGGGGACTTCACCAGTTCAACTCCTGGACCCTGCTGATGTCGGTACTGATGAATGCGTTTGAGATCATCGCAGGTTTTGCCTTGTTGCTTGGATGGAGGATCAGGTTGTTTAGTTGGTTACTGCTTTTACTGATCGTCTTCTTTACATTCCTTACAGGTTATACTTATATCACCGGTAACCCGAAAAACTGCGGGTGTTTCGGGGATTGCCTGCCCATTAGTTCAAAAACTTCTTTTTTGAAAGATGTGGTCCTGACAATAATGATCGGGTTCCTTTTCTGGCAGCAGAAAAAAATAAAACCATTATTTAATGAGAAGGCTGTCACCATCGTGATGTTAGTTGTCACCTTATTGAGTTTTGGCTTCCAATGGTACACTTTGAAATATCTCCCGGTGGTGGATTGCCTGCCATTCAAGAAAGGGAATAATATCGCGGAGAAAATGAAAATGCCATCCAATGCGATACCGGACAGTACAGTGATCACTTTTGTTTATAAAAAAGATGGTAAGGAAGTAGAATTTACCGCGGATCAATTCCCTACTGATTTTAATGGCACCACTTACCAGTTCGTAAGCCGCTATGATAAAGTGATACGTAAAGGAAAGAACAACGAGCCTCCTATAAAGGGTTTTGTTTTATCAGGAGAAACAAATGTCGATTCAACGTCTTTTGTATTGCAGCAGCCTTATGTTCTCCTGTTATTCATTGAAAATTTCTCTAAAGCAGGTAAAGGGTGGAAGGACGGTTTTGCCAGTTTGTACAACACAGCAAGGACAAAGAATATCCCTGCATTCATTATTACTTCAGACCCTGGTGCGGCGAAAGAAGCAATCGCCGGAACTGCATTTTCAGGAGTACAGGTATTCAAATGCGACTATAAAGTAATTGAAACCGCTGCTCGGGCTGCCGCCTGTGTTTATATCCTTGAAAAAGGAGTTGTGAAAGGGAAATGGAGTAGCCCGAATTTTTCTCAGGCGAATAAATTTATGGAAGGCCGGTGAATAATGAGTAAGATCTTTAGCGCAGGAGACGCTGACCAGCAACAAGAAACTAGAAACCAGTAACCAGAAATAAGAGTCCAGCATGCTCAGATACATTTCCAAAAAACTACTCTATGGCCTGCTGGTGCTGATGGGGGTGGTAGTATTGGTGTTCTTCCTCTTCCAGGGTTTTGGGGATCCGTCCAGGATCGTCGCGGGTCAATCTAGCGATTCAGCCACGCAATCCAATATCAAAAGAGAATTATATCTTATTAACGGGAAAGGAGAGAAGATCGGTAAGTTCAAACAGTTCCTTCACTACCTGAATGATATCTCTCCCGTTTGCTTTCATAGCAAAGAAGAAATAGCCAGTAAAAGATTGAAGGGCTTTTTTATCGGTGGTGAAAAGAAATTTGGATTGAAGGTCCCTTATCTCCGCAGATCCTATCAAAGCAAAAGACCTGTCTGGAACATATTGATGCAGGCGCTACCCGGCACGTTGATGCTGGCCATCGCTGCGATGTTCATTGCCATACTGATCGGTATTCCATTGGGAGTGATGGCAGCTGTTAAACAAAATACCTGGGTGGATACTTCAGCCATCTTCTCGAGCATTGTCGGTATATCCGCTCCCTCATTCTTTATGGGTATCATCATGGTCTATATTTTTGGTTTTGTGATGAGTGATTGGACGGGACTCCATATTGCAGGCAACTGGTTTGCTATAGATGATGAGGGGCACAGAAGGTTGAGTTTGCAGAATTTGATCCTCCCGGCAATTACATTGGGTATAAGACCGCTTGCTATCATCACACAACTCACCCGCAGCGCCATGCTCGATGTACTCGACCAGGATTATATTCGGACGGCTTATGCAAAAGGGTTGAGTAAAAGACAGGTGATCTGGAAACATGGATTAAGAAATGCATTGAATCCGGTCATCACTGCCATCACTGGCTGGTTCGCGGAATTATTAGCAGGTGCTTTTTTTGTCGAATATATCTTTGGTTGGCAGGGAATCGGTAAAGTGACCGTGGATGCATTGGAAAAATTGGATTACCCGGTTGTAATGGGTTCGGTACTGATCTCAGCTACGTTTTTTATTCTTATCAATATTCTTGCTGATATATTATACGGAGTTGTTGATCCGAGGGTAAGGGTACAATAGGTTTATCGTTTCTGGTTTTTGGTTTGGTTGTTTAAACTGTAATCTCACTTTGCTCGTTGGAAATTCTCCAAAGCACCACAACGAGAAACTCAGAAACCAGAAACAAGAAACGCTTATTGAATAATGACTTCTTTCACCACTTTCTCCTTCAACGCCTCATTTACCCGCTGCTTGATTTTCTCTTTTTGATACATCAGCTCATGCTTTAGGGGGGCTACATGTGTAGTGATGATGAGTTTATCGCCTATGATCTGAAGTTTGTCGGTGTAGCGGGCTACAGTTTTTCCCATTATATCTTCCCAAATATCCTCTATCTGCAAAGCCTGTATGCCGCCTTTGATCCGGCTGCTTTTCAGAAATTGTTGCATGGCTTCACTGATGGAGTACTGTCCCATGACTCAAAGTTAACTCATAGTTGACAACTGATAACTGATAGTTGTAGGGGCATGCTGTTAGCCATTAGCTATGAGCCTGATCCGATGTAACCTGGAAGATTATGTGAGGAACAAGATCAGGCTAGCAGCTAAAAGCCAGTAGCGTGGAGCGTTTATAAGTGTATCATCTGAAACCCGATCCCTAACTGGTTCAAGTGTACGCTCAATCTTTCGAAATTGGTATCTGTAATAAACACCTGCCCGTCATTTTCAACGCAAACCTTATTCAACAAATTACTGATGCGGCTCTCATCCAATTTTTCAAACACATCATCGAGCAACAGGAAGGGAGAAAAGTTTTTCTCCTTTTTCAGCACTTCCATTTCTGCCAGTTTCATCGCAAACAATAGACTTTTACGCTGACCCTGAGAAGCAATGTTTTTAAAAGACTGTTCATCAAGTTGCAGGTCAAGGTCATCTTTATGGATGCCAGATGTGGTGCGTTGGGCAAAAATGTCTTTCTGTCTTGTTGATCTCATTAACTCAGCCGGGGATAAGTGAAGCAATTCACTTTCATAATACAGATTGATATCCTCTGGCCTGCCGGCAATATCTGCGTACAGGTGTTTTACCAGCGGTAAAAAAGAAACAGCAAATTCTTTTCGCTTATTAAAAATGAATTCAGCAGGCCCAATAAGTTGCCCGTCCAAAACATCGAGCAGGTTTTCATTCCGGTTTCCTGTTTCTGCAAAAGATCGTAATAAAGAATTTCTCTGTTGTAGTACCCTGGTATACATGATAAGGTGCCTCAGATAATCAGCATCGAGCTGCGACAATAAAGCATCGAGGAACTTTCTCCTTTCCTCGCTACCACCGGTGATCAATTCCGCATCGTCAGGGGCAATCACTACGCAGGGATACCGGCCGATATGATGAGAGAATTTATCATAAGCCGCGTCATTGACCAGGAATTCTTTTCTCCCCGTTTCCCGAAGGATGCAAACAGCTTTTTCCGGTTTATCCTGGAGAACAAGATCCCCTTCAATCCTAAAACCGTTATTCCCATGCTGAACGTTCACTCCATCCAGTCTTGAAAAATAACTCCGGGTAAAACAGAGATAGTGGATCGCATCGAGCAGGTTGGTTTTGCCGGCGCCGTTATTGCCGCATATACCGGTGATCCTTTCTCCGAATTCAAATGAGCGGTTGCTGTAATTTTTGAATTGAACCAGAGATATGTGCTGAAGACGAAGCATTTTTGCAAGTATAGTTCTAAGTTTTGAGTTTTAAGTTCAGGTCTTGCAAACTATCTAACAAGTTGAGATATAGGCCAGATCTTCAGGAAGAGTTTGGTAAAAACTTAGAACTTAAAACTCTGAAACTTAGCAACTTTCCCTTATTTTTGCGCTCCCCGAAGGGGTCCTTCGGACAAATTTTTAGCGGTGGCGCTTACATTTTCAAAGGAAACCTATCTCTACTGGTATGAGCTTATGCAGCTTATCCGCCAGTTTGAATTAGCGGCAGAAGAGAAGTACAAAATGGATGGCAAGATCCGTGGTTTCTTTCATGCTTATATTGGCCAGGAAGCTATTGCGGCCGGTTGTATGACAGCGACACGTCCTGAAGATCTTTTCATCACCGCTTACCGCGATCATGGATTAGCGATCGCAAAAGGTGTTACCGTGGATAGTTGTATGGCTGAACTTTATGGTAAAGCAACCGGCTGTGCAAAAGGGAAGGGTGGGAGCATGCACTTTTTCGGAAAGGATGTGAATTTTTATGGCGGTCATGGTATCGTTGGCGCACAGATCGGTACGGGAGCAGGACTTGCTTTTGCTGAGAGATACCGTGGTACGGATAATGTAGTTCTATGTTTTTTTGGTGATGGCGCAGCAAGGCAAGGCATGTTGCACGAGACCTTCAACCTGGCGATGCTCTGGAAACTCCCGGTGATATTTATTTGTGAGAACAACAACTACGCAATGGGAACGTCTGTTGAGCGTACCTCCAACGTAATTGATATTTATAAACTCGCGGATGGTTACGAGATGCCTGCCGATACGATCGATGGTATGACACCCGAAGTGGTGCATGAGGGCATAAGCAGGGCCGTGAAAAGAGCTAGAGAAAAGGGCGGGCCTACATTGCTTGAAATAAAGACCTATCGTTACAAAGGACATTCCATCAGTGATCCGCAGAAATACAGGTCAAAGGAAGAAGTGGATGAGTATAAAGGCCGCGATCCTATTCAGCAGGCTTTGAAAAAGATACTTGATAATAAACTGGCAACACAGGCTGATATCGACGCGATCAATAAGAGAGTAGATGAAATGGTGGCCGGCTCGGTGAAATTTGCCGAAGAAAGCCCATTCCCTGATGACAGTGAAGTACTGAAAGATATTTATGTGGACCAGAACTATCCTTTCATTGTGGATTAGCAGGATCAACCATCTAAAATCTAAAATTTTAAATCTTAAATAGAAATGGCCGACAAGAAAAATGTGCAGGACAAAAACGTGGACGAAGTAGTTATTGCAAAGGCAAAAGACTTCTGGACCCGCTATGGGAAGATAACTACGATCGCCAGTGTGATCGTTATCCTGCTTGCTGGTGGCTGGTATGTGTACCGCAACTATGTAAAGAAACCAAAAGAAGAGAAAGCTGTTGAAGCCATGTTCAAGGCTGAGCAATACTATCGTATGGATTCAGTTACAAAAGCCCTGAATGGCGACGGTCAATATTGGGGCTTCCTGAAGGTGATCGACAAGTATGGCGGAACCAAAGCAGGGGAGCTGGCAAACTTTTATGCCGGTAGTTGCTATATCAAGCTTAACGAGAATGAAAAGGCGATCAGGTACCTGAAAAAATTCAGTACGAGTTCAAAGCCAACCCAGGCAAGAGCGTACAAACTCCTGGCTGATGCTTATGGTGATATGGGAAATAACAAAGAGGCAGTGGATTATTATAAGAAAGCTGCCAATGAATTTGATAAAGAGGAAAATTTTGCGGCTGAATGTTTGTTCATGGCTGCTTACCTTTCTCAAAAAGGCCTGAATGACATAAAATCTGCGACTGCTTTATATAAAGAGCTTAAAGAAAAATTCCCCCGCGCACAGCAGAGTTTTGATGCTGACAATTACCTTGCTCAAATGGGAGTTTACAGTTCAGATAATTAATCATGGCATCTACTTCGACAGGCTCAAATAGTAAATTATTAACGACTGGCACAGGCATTCTGAAAAAGAATGCCTGTGTCGTTTTGGTGAAAACCGAATGGAATGCAGCTATTGTGGACGAACTGGAGAAAGGCTGTATTGAAGAACTGCAAAAAAATAAAGTAAAGAAGATCATCAGCATTACTGTTCCCGGCGCTTTTGAAATACTTTTTGGTATCAAAAGCTATTGGGATAATAACAGCAAAAAGAAAAGGCCGGATGCTTTTATCGCTTTTGGTTGTGTAATAAAAGGAGACACTCCCCATTTTGATTATGTATGCAGAGCCGTTACAGATGGCACCGTTCACCTGAACCTGCATTTACCTGTACCTGTTATCTTTGGCGTCCTTACGGTAGATAACGAGCAGCAGGCTAAGGAAAGGATCGGTGGAAAACATGGACACAAAGGAGTAGAAGCCGCCCTTACGGCATTAAAAATGATCTCACTCGTACAATCCTTTAAGAAAAAATAATATTGAACGTCCAGATCTTCATACCCTGTTTTGTTGACCAGCTCTATCCGGCTACTGCTTTCAATATGATAAAAGTGCTGGAGAAAGCAGGATGTACCGTTTCTTACAATACCGCGCAAACCTGTTGCGGTCAGCCTGCTTTCAATGCCGGCTTTTGGGATGAGGCCAAATCGGTATGCAGTAAGTTCCTGAAAGATTTTAGCGGAAGCGGGTATATAGTTTCTCCAAGCGCCAGTTGTGTTGGCTTTGTCCGTAATTACTATGATAAATTGTTTGAGAACTCATCCCGTCATCATGAGGTGCAGGATGCAGGCAGGCGAATCTATGAGCTTTCTGATTTTTTAGTGAATGTATTGAAGGTAGAGGACCTGGGCGCCAGCTTACAGGGGAAAGCCACTTATCATGACAGCTGCGCGGGCCTTAGGGAATGTAAAATAAAACATGAGCCAAGGAAATTGCTTTCCCATGTCAAAGGTTTGGAGCTGACTGAAATGCATGATGTAGAGACATGCTGCGGTTTTGGGGGCACCTTCGCAGTTAAGTTTGAAGCGATCTCGATCGGGATGGGTGAACAAAAAGTCGAAAATGCGCTTGCCACCGGAGCGGACTATCTCATCTCTACTGATCTTTCCTGCCTTATGCATTTGCAGGGATATATCGATCACAAAGGATATAAACTGCAGACGCTTCATATTGCAGATGTACTGGCAGCCGGCTGGTAACTATTCCAAACAAAAGCCGGCGATCCTTCGATCCGATAACTATCGGGTTCGCGCAGGATACCGGCCTGGTTTGCTCCACACTTACAGGACACTGTTAAGTTCTCCGGAGCCTATGCTGAAGGAAACGAATAAAAAATTTGTTGCTTTATATCTAACGTAATGAAAACAGCCCCGGTTGTTTCAGCAGCGGGAGTGTTGTAGATCTGAAATTATTTATTTTGGCATCACCACATGATCGATCACATGGATAACGCCATTGCTTTGAAACACATTTTCGATAGTGATGGATGCCATACCACCTTTCTCGTCTTTAAGCCAGTACTTGCCATCTTTTTTCATGACCCAGAGTTTGCCACCTGCTACTGTTGTTAACTCCGCAGTGCCATCACCTTTTTTTATCCATTCTTTCAATTCTTTTGTGCCCAGGCGACCAGCTACGACATGGTAGGTAAGGATGGTCGTAAGTTTAGTTTTGTTTTCGGGTTTGACCAGCATTTCTACTGTACCTGCCGGCAACATATCAAAAGCTTCGTTGGTAGGGGCAAATACCGTGAAAGGGCCGGCGCTTTGCAAAGTTTCTACAAGGCCAGCGGCTTTTACTGCTGCTACCAGTGTTGTGTGTTCCTTAGAGTTCACGGCATTCTCTACAATATTTTTGGAAGGATACATGGGTGCGCCACCTACTTCCACAGTTTTTTCCATTTGGCCAAAAGATACATTTACCAGGAAAGTTGCTGCCAGCAACAGGACGAATGATTTCAATGATTTCATGAGTTTGATTTTTATTAAATGATTAAAAGATGCCTGATACGGGAAGAGATACGTTGACCGGAAACCAACCGGATTTAAAAACAGGGATATTTATTATTGAACAACCCTGTAAATTTGTTCATAAGGACCCCCCTTGAGAAATCTGTAATTAAACTTTCAACGTATGGCATACTGGCTGGCGAAATCGGAACCTTCCACGTATAGTTGGGATGATCTTGTAAAAGAAAAAGAAACGGCATGGACGGGTGTAAGGAATTACGCTGCCCGGCTTCATCTCCGTAATATGAAGAAAGGCGATGAGGTCTTTTTCTATCATAGTAATGAAGGAACAGATATCGTGGGTATCGCTAAAGTATCTAAAGAATTTTACCAGGACCCCACCACTGATGATGATCGTTGGGTTGCCGTAGGTTTAAAGCCGCTGAAAAAATTAAAGAACCCGGTTACATTGGACACGATCAAAAAAGATAAACGTTTAGCCAATATGGCACTGGTACGGATCGGACGCTTGTCTGTTCAACCGGTTACAGATGCCGAATGGAAAATAGTGTTGGAACTTGCGGGAGAGAAATAGAACAGTTTGTAGTTTACAAAAAGAGTCCTTTAACAGAACTCATGGGTTACTTTTTTGTGTGATGTAGTATCAATTAAAGATTCACATTAACCTAAAAAGTATAGCCATGAACAAACTACTCACCGGGCTGCTCATAGTAGCAGCCGGGGCAGGAGCCCTTATCTTTTTCAATCAAAGAACCTGTAATAAGCCGGCACAGGAACCAACCTTCCAGGAAGTGATCATCGGTAAGTGGAAAACAACATCCTACCAACCGGTAATGGATTCGGTTCAGCCAAAATTCCAGTATGACTTTCAGAAAGATGGTATCGCATTACGTTTACTGAGTGACACAGTAAAAGCTGATACGGTCAGTTATGCA
>DATLCB010000020.1:0-3326 GCA_035526625.1 Chitinophagaceae bacterium | reverse complement strand
CTTGATATTCTCAGGAACGCTTTCCCTTTCAGGATAAGCCACGAATGTTCCTTTCATCTCTCCTTCATTCCAGTCAAGCCAGCCGAATTTTTGGTTCTTTCCACGGAAAACACTCGTGAAAGATTCGTTTGCTTTGTCTTTTTCTTTGAGGCTTACGACATCTCCGGGCTTTAGCTGGTAAGACGGAATGTTTACCACTTCGCCATTTACTGTAACATGCTTATGCGCAACGAGCTGCCGTGCTGCAGGGCGTGACGGCGCCACTCCAAGACGATATACCGTGTTATCCAAGCGTGCTTCCAGCAGCCTCATGAGGTTTTCACCAGTTACGCCCTTGATGCGGGACGCTTCTTCAAAGGTTTTGCGGAACTGTTTTTCGAGTACACCGTAAGTATATTTAGCTTTCTGCTTTTCTTTTAACTGTAGTGCATATTCTCCAGGAGCTTTGCGTTTGCGCGTAGGACCGTGCTGTCCCGGAGGATTACTGTTTTTGGTAAGATACTTACCATTACCAAGGATCGGTTCGCCAAAAATGCGGCATATCCTTGTTTTTGGACCAATGTAACGTGCCATAATGTAGATTGATTTTTTTGGTTACGGCCTGCGATCGGTAAAAATCATAAAAATGAATCGCAGACCCTTTATAAATAAATTATACTCTTCTCTTCTTTGGCGGTCTGCAGCCGTTGTGGGGAAGTGGGGTCATGTCTTTTATCATCACTACTTCAATTCCAGAATTAGAGAGGGCTCTAATGGAACTTTCCCTTCCTGAACCAGGACCTTTTACATACACATCCACTTTTTTAACACCGGCATCGAAAGCCGTTTTCGCTGCATCAGATGATGCCATCTGTGCTGCGTATGGAGTGTTTTTCTTGGAACCTTTAAAACCCATCTTTCCAGCGCTGCTCCAGGATATTACCTGGCCCGCTTTATTGGTGATGCTGATGATGAGATTGTTGAAAGTTGCGCTGATGTGCGCGTCGCCGTATGACTCTACTCTGACGATCCTTTTTTTTGCTGCGCTTTTTGCGCTTTGCTGTGCTTTAGCCATTTTAATGCTGTTGGAGGTAATCTATTAACGTTTATTAATACCCTTTTACGGGATTGATCGTGCCCTGTCGCGTTAACGATTCCGGCCCACGATCATGTTTTATTTCTTAGCTGCTTTTTTCTTTCCTGCAACGGTCTTGCGTTTACCTTTACGTGTACGGCTATTTGTACGTGTACGCTGGCCGCGAACCGGCAAACCTTTACGGTGGCGGAGGCCACGGTAGCAGGCAATATCAAGAAGACGCTTAATACTCATTTGAACTTCTGAGCGAAGCTGTCCTTCAACCTTGAATTCGTTGGTGATTGTAGAACGGATAGCATTCAACTCGTCATCATTCCACTCGTTCACTTTCTTATCAACGCTGATATTGGACTTCTCAAGAATATACTTAGCGGTGCTGGGACCGATACCATATATATAGGTAAGTCCGATTTCACCTCTTTTGTTCTTTGGCAGATCCACTCCTGCAATACGGGCCATAGTATAATAAACTTTTACTTTTTACTTATCTGTTATCTATCGAGGTTATCCTTGTCTTTGTTTAAAACGAGGGTTCTTTTTGTTGATCACGTACAACCTGCCTTTCCTGCGCACGATCTTGCAGTCAACACTTCTTTTTTTAATTGATGCTCTTACTTTCATTGTGCATTTATTATTTGTACCTGAATATTATTCTTCCCCTGGAAAGGTCATATGGACTCATTTCCACTCCCACTTTGTCTCCGGGTAAAATCCTGATGTAGTTCATCCTCATCTTTCCTGAAATCGTTGCCAATATCTCGTGCCCATTTTCCAATTTGACCTTGAACATTGCATTTGACAAAGCTTCTATAATAGTTCCATCCTGTTTAATCAGAGGTTGTTTACCCATACACTTTTAAGGAGGCGCAAAGATATATGAATACAGGCAAAAACTGAAAAATAATTGTTTTAGGGGCTGGCAAAGATATTGAATGTAATCGATTCAAAAACAGCGCACATATTGATGAAATACGACGTTTACCCTGGTGAGCCCTACCCTCTTGGAGCCACCTGGGACGGTGAAGGAGTGAACTTTGCGGTTTTTGCGGAAAATGCTGATGGCATGGAATTATGCCTTTTCAAGGACCTTGAAAGTAAAATTGAGGAACAACGTATACGGATTAAAGAAGTGTCGCATCACGTATGGCACGCCTATATTCCTGGTATGCATCCCGGCCAGATGTACGGATATCGTGCCCATGGAACATATGACCCGCTCAATGGTTACAGGTACAACCCTAACAAATTACTGATCGATCCATATGCAAAGGCCATCTCGCAGCCCGTTTTCTGGAATGATGCATTATTCGGATATATTATGGGTCACCCCGATGAAGACTTAAGCTTCAGCACAATAGACAGTGCACCGTTCGCTCCACGCTCCGTGGTGATAGACACTTCATTCGATTGGGAAGGCGACAAACCTCCCCGTATCCCTTATCACAAAACTGTCATTTACGAAACACATATCAAGGGCCTTACTCAAACCCATCCGGATATTCCTGAAAACATGCGCGGCACATACGCAGCGATTGCACATCCGGTTACCATAGAATACCTGAAAAATTTGGGCATTACAGCGGTTGAATTGATGCCTGTTCATCACTTTATTATCGATAAAATACTTAAAGACAAAGGTTTAAACAACTACTGGGGCTATAACACCATAGGTTACTTTGCACCCGACATCCGCTATTCGAACAGCGGCACATTAGGAGGGCAGGTAAAGGAATTTAAACAGATGGTCGCAGCGCTTCATAAAGCCAACATAGAAGTGATTCTCGACGTGGTATATAATCATACTGCAGAAGGCAATCATCTCGGACCTACATTGTCGTTCCGGGGTTTCGATAATACCTCTTATTACCGGCTGACCGAAAATAAGCGGTATTACATGGACTACACCGGCACCGGCAACACACTAAATGCAAGGATGCCAAGTGTGCTGAGGCTTATAATGGACAGCCTGCGATATTGGATCCTCGACATGCATGTAGATGGTTTTCGCTTCGATTTAGCTGCTACGCTCGCCAGGGAACTTCATGAAGTTGACAGACTGAGCGCATTTTTCGACATCATTCACCAGGACCCAATAATCTCACAGGCAAAACTGATAGCAGAGCCCTGGGATATCGGAGAAGGCGGATACCAGGTTGGGAATTTTCCTCCCGGCTGGGTGGAGTGGAACGGCAAGTACCGCGACTGCATCCGCGACTTCTGGCGCGGAGCCGACAGCATGCTCGGAGAATTT
>DATLCB010000019.1:0-9008 GCA_035526625.1 Chitinophagaceae bacterium | reverse complement strand
GAATTCAAATGGGTTCAGGTCCTGGTAAGCGGGTCTGTCTATCCGGCGGCTGTAAGACAACCCCCATTGCTTCATCGGATTTTTGTTAAATGTAAGAGCTGCACTGGGGAAGAAATCGGTATAGCTTCTTTTAAAGGTCTGTACGCTGGCCGTGTTAGTCGTTCCATCTGGATTAAGGCCATAGGAATCACCCGTTGTCGTGGTATTTTCCATCCTCACTCCTATTTGGAACATCACGCCTTTTAATTGTTTGTTGTAATTCGCATACAGGGCATTGATATTTTCCTTGTAATCAAACTGGTTGCTCTTGGCAACATCCAGTGTTTTCATTTCGGGTTTCAGTTGCGATACATCATATCGCTGAAAATTATTTCCCGTGTTCACCGCAGCTATCTTACCACCTATACCCAATCTTCCTTTCTTGAAATTCTGTTCGTAATCTGCTTTGAATGTATAGATGTCAATATCGGTTGGTGAAAGGAACCTGTAGAATACCTGGCTGGTGAGGTTACCGGCTGCGTCATAATAATAATTGGGCTGTAGCTGGTTACCATCATTACGGAAAAGTCCATAATCAGCATCGAGGTTCAATTCCCTGCCCGCGGTATCAGCAAAACGGTAATTCAGGTTGAAATTCACATTGTTCCTTTCCATGTTATTCACGTTATTAGCCACCAGGATCTTACTCACTACGCCAGTTGGTTTATAGCTGATAGGCGTGCGACTCCTGTTATTAAAACTGTTTTCAGCAATATTCCCATTGATCAGTATGCCAAAAGTGTTCTTACTGTTAATGAAAAAATCAATGCCGGTTTTGAAACCATGGCTTTTCATTCTCATGATCATGTTTGCTTTGCCATTAAAGACCGTATCCTCGGTCTCCCTGTACAGGTTGAACAGCATGTTCTGTTTGGTATTGTTGTAATTATAGTTGCCAAAAACATTAATGCCCTTGTTGCGGTGATTGAAATTGATACCTGTATTATATTTTGGATAAACCCCGATATTATATCCTGCATTGACCGAACCATTGGTACCGAATGCCTTGCTCTTCTTCAACCTTATATTGATGATACCTGCATTACCTGCTGCATCATATTTCGCAGAAGGGTTGGTGATCAGTTCGATCGCTTCGATCTGCGCCGCATTCAAAGATTTAAGGAAATTGGCGAGATCTGATCCGGCAAGAGGACTTGGCTTACCATCAATATATATCCGCACACCATTCTTACCAGCAAGACTAATATTATCGTCTTTATCTACCATTACGCCCGGGCTTTTGCGCAACAATTCAAGCGCATCATTACCTACCGAGTTAATAGTACCCTCTACATTTAAAATCGTTTTATCAGCCCTTACTTCAACCATGGGCTTTTTAGCTGTAACAGTAATTTCTTTCAGGTTACCTGAAATTTTGGAAATGGTCAATTCAGGAACGGTCACATCACCTGTACCCGACACTTCAAAGCGTTGTGAGTATGCAGCCTGGTAACCTACATACGTGGCGCTAACCAGATACTGGCCGGGTTTGGAGCCACTGAATGTAAATACGCCATCTGCATTAGCAGTTGCCAGTTTAATAACTGAAGAATCCTTTGCATTTAAAAGAGATACGGTTGATTTTTCCAGACCCTTACCTGATTGGTCCCTCACATGCCCGGTTATTTGTTGGGCCATAGAAACCGAGGAGATCATCACTAATCCTGCGAAAATCGAAGCTAACTTTCTCATAGTCAATTCATTTTTGATTTTTGATGCCCAAAGATACCCTCTGTCATACTATTGTAAAAGCGTTTCCCGACCAATGGCCTGAAACCTTGCTTGAACGGCGTCAAAAAACCGGTGAATTGAATTTCCTAATTGTAACTGCTTCAGTTTCTTTATTCACCTTTTCCTTAGGTTTGCAGCCTGTCTATCGTCAGGCAGGCTCAAAATGAAATGAATATGACTTTTCCAGCAGACCTCCGTTATACTAAAGAGCATGAATGGGTAAAGCTTGAAGGCAATACTGCTACGATCGGTATCACCGACTTCGCTCAAAGAGAGTTAGGTGATATTGTATATGTAGAAGTGGAAACGATCGGGAAATCTTTGCATGCAGGAGAAGTATTTGGTACGGTAGAAGCTGTTAAAACAGTTTCTGATCTGTTCCTCCCCGTGAGTGGTACCATAACTGAATTGAATCCGGCCCTGGCTGGCACGCCTGAATCCGTGAACAATGATCCTTATGGCGCAGGCTGGATGATAAAGATGACTGTAAATGACCCCGCAGATGTACAGGCATTGATGGATGCGGCAGCATATGAAGCTATTGCAGGCTAAATCTCAGTTAGTTTTTTACCCGTATATGTATTTGGATACGGCCAGGTATTGTATCTTAACCAACTCATTGAACTCCCAAACCACATACAGCGAACAAGAGCTGGTGGCCTTGCTTCAGCAGCGAAACAGGCAAGCTTTCGGCTATTTGTATGATAACTATTCCGGGGCATTATTCGGGATCGTGAATGCAATTGTGACGGAAAAGGAAACTGCCAATGATGTGCTGCAAAATGTTTTTGTGAACATCTGGAAGAAAATAGAATCATACGACGCTTCAAAAGGAAGACTTTTTACCTGGATGCTTAACATAGCAAGAAATGCGGCAATAGACGAACTGAGGTCACGGAGCTACAGGGACAAACAAAAAAATCAACCGCTTAGCGAGGGGCTTGCTTTTCCCGGAGCTGTAACGGATCCGGTAGTGAATGATGTCGGACTAAAAAAAGTTTTGGGCCGGTTGAAAGAAGAATGGCGGGTGCTGATCGACCTGTCTTATTTCCAGGGCTTCACCCATGAGGAGATAGCAAAAATGCTCGGCATACCACTGGGCACGGTGAAAACGAGAATACGAAGTGCGTTGATACAATTAAGAACATTGATCTAGATAAGTAGTGAACACACAGGAATACATATCAAGTGGAATTGTCGAGAGCTATGTGCTCGGTCTCGCTTCAGATGAAGAAAGAAGAGAGTTCGAACAGATGTGCAGGCAATACCCCGATGTGCTGGAAGCAAGGATCGCTTTCGAAATAGTCATGGAAAAGCAGGCTATGCAAAATACTATTGCACCTGCGGCAGAGGTCAGGAACAGGGTATTTGATGAGATCGGTTCAGCAGGAAAAGTTGTTTCCATGTCTGCTTCACCTTCAGGAAATACAGGCTGGCTTAAATATGCAGCAGCAGCCTGTATTATTTTATTGGCAGGAAGTCTTTACTGGAATATTTCTTTGTCAAAAAAGAATAAAGAACTCAGGAACAATTATGATAATACCGTCGCACGTCTCAACGAAATGGAAAACGATATCAAAGTACTCACCGATAAAGAATCCGTGAAGATGGCTTCGATGAAAGGAACACTGGAATCTCCTCAATCGTATACTACAGTTTATTGGGATACCACTTCACATGATGTTTACCTGCTGGTAAATAATCTCCCCAAACCTGCAGACAGTCTGCATTACCAGTTATGGGCATTGGCTGATGGTCAGCCTATTGACCTGGGCTTTATCACCGATGAATATTTTGTACGCAAGGATAAACTACTGATCAGGGCTAAAAATGCACAAAAGGCCCAGGCTTTTGCTATCACGCTGGAAAAGAAAGACCGGGTTGATGTAAGTAAACCCGCAGGCCAGGTATATGTGGTTGGCAAGCTTTGATAATCCCCTTTTTTTAATCAATCTGCAAGAACCATTTTACCGTAACTGGTAAATAGAGTCATTGCTATAGGAGTTTTGGTTCTATAGTTGGTTAAACAAAGGGGCTTTTCCAGGTCCCTTTTATTTTGCTCTCAACTGAACTGCTGTAATATTGCAGCAAATCGACAACTTGAAAAATAACAGCCTTTCTTTCCTGTTGGCAGTATCCTGGTTATTAATTTCCACCTTCCTGCTAACCATACCTGGAACAAGATTCCCTAAGGAGGATTGGTTAAGTAAGCTATGGTTCGATAAGTGGGTTCATATCGGTATATTTTCTTTGATGGTCTTCCTGTGGTGCTGGTTTTTTTACAAATCAGCTATAAAAAAGGCTAACCTTATCAACTATTTTTTAGTGACGGCGCTATGTTGCTTTGCTTATGGAACAGGAATGGAGTTCGTTCAAAAATATTTTGTCAGCAACAGGTCTTTTGATCTTGGAGATATAATCGCCGATGGGGTTGGATGTGTTGCGGGGCTCATTTATAGTTGGGGGAGGTATATAAAAAAATAGACCCCTGTGGAAACAGGGGTCGCAACCAAAACTAACTGCTTATGAGAAAATTGACTGCTTTTATAATAAGATCTGTAATTGTATAACGCAAATTTACTGCCGGTAGTATCATTATTGCTGTTAATGAAAGTTTAAAAGAACCATCCCCGTACTTCCACTTAGTTTGCCCATCGTAAATCCTTTTAAAAGATCTGTAAGGATACGATGCAATCATGCAAACGTTTACATGATACCCGTCACCGCAATTTCCGGCAAACATTCATTTTCAGCCTGCAAAGCTGATAATCAACTTAAAAAGAACTTCACTAATGAGACGAATAACCCTTGTACATACCTTCAAAATTTCATGCCAAAAACTATTTGAAGTATAAAAAAAAGACCGCCTTAATCAGGCGGCCGGACAAAATAGAGGTCTTATTATTTAATGAAACCTTTTATCAGGTCCATTAACCCCCCACCACTCTTTTGTTGATCCTGGAAATTATTTTGCGACTTTTTAGTGAGGCCGCCAATAATATCCTGGAGATCAAAGCCTCCCCCATTACCATGATTTCCACCACCTGTAAATTTCTCCAGAATGTTTTGAAGCATGCCTCCCCCGCCTTGATCAGTTGATTGGGCAGTTCCCCCACCAGTTAATGATCCAACAAGGTTATCCAGTGTAGCATGAGGATTAGCGGGGTCATTGGTCTGAGTTACCAGGTCATTGATAGAATTCGGAATGAGCTTATTAGCAACATTACTGGCGGAAGCAGGATTCATCTTATACTTCCCTACCAGCTTACTGATGAAGTAGCCGATCATCATTGTCACAATGGGGTTCTTCAATAAGCCCCCGATACCGCCTCCTGCTTTATTATTGCTGTTATTGCCACCTCCTTTGAACAGGTCAAGAATATTTGCAAAGCCACCTCCGGCCATTACATTTTGAAAACCGCCTGCAATAGTTTTGGTGGCATCAGCTAACACTTCCTGGTTATGTTCATTCGGGACTTCAGGATTATTTACTACGGTATCCTGTCCAAACCGTTTTACAATGTTGAATAATTGCTCGAGCATAAAGATTAATTTTTTCCACTCAGGGTGGGTTGATCAAATAATGTTGTATTCCTCTGTGAAATAGGTGCTTTAGAACAGCAACAATTCTGCCTGTTAATTTTGTTTGGCCAGTTTTTCGGAGTTTTCTGCGAACTGAAGTGCATCTAACAGTTCCTTTATCTCGCCATTCAGCACGGCGTCGAGGTTGTACAATGTAAGCCCGATACGATGATCGGTAACACGTCCCTGCGGAAAATTATAGGTTCTTATTTTAGCGCTTCTGTCGCCTGTACTTACTAAGCTTTTACGATGTCGGGCAATTTCTTCCTCTTGTTTCCTCACTTGTTCTTCATAGAGCCGGGTCCGCAGCATACCCATTGCCTTTTCCCTGTTACCCAGCTGCGACCTTTCTGTCTGGCAGATAACTACAGTACCAGTTGGTAAATGGGTAAGCATTACTTTGGTTTCTACCTTGTTTACATTCTGTCCTCCGGCACCGCCGCTTCTCGCCGTTTCCATTTTTACATCTGCGGGGTTGAGTTCAAAATCCACTTCCTCCGCTTCAGGCATCACTGCTACGGTAGCGGCTGATGTGTGTACCCTGCCGCTGCCTTCTGTATCGGGTACCCGTTGTACACGATGAACGCCGCTTTCAAATTTCAAAATGCCGTAAACATCATCACCCGTCACTTCCAATTGAACTTCCTTATATCCACCCACAGTTCCTTCATTCTCGCTGAGTATGGCCGTCTTCCAGCCTCTTCTCTCGCAGAAGCGCACATACATTCTCAAAAGATCTCCGGCAAACAAACTGGCTTCATCACCTCCTGTGCCTGCCCTGATCTCAAGAATAGCATTCTTCTCATCTTGCGGATCTTTAGGTATCAGTAACTGCCGGATATAAGCTTCCATCGCAGTTTTCCTTTCTTCCAACGCGGGACTTTCGGTCTTTGCGAGCTCCCGCATCTCTTCGTCAGTTCCTGCCAGCGCTTCTTTATAAAACTCAACATCATCAAGGATCTTTTTATAATCAGTATAAGCCGTAACGATCTTTTCCAGGCTTCGATACTCCTTACTGGTTTCCGCAAATCTTTTATTGTTGCCTACGATCTCGGGGTTGGTTAAAGCGACACCGAGTTGATCAAATTTTGCTTTTATTGCTTCCAATCTGTCGAGCATAATAATAATTCCAATGGGCGGCAAAGTTAACGAAGAATATGCTTTTAAAAGTCCCAGGGAGCACACGGATGACACGGGTTGGATAGATTGTCACGGATCTATGCTGCTGTGCAGCATCGGGTATTGACATTATTTCATTATCCTGCCTACCACAGGATAAAGATCCCTTATAATCCGTTTCACCAATTTCATCCGCGTCCGGAACAAGACGCCAGGTTTCGCTAAAATCCATTGCGTTCCCTTCGCGTCCTTGCGTCTTTGCGGTTAAGGATTTGTTTATCGGGGTTGTTTTCGGGAATTTTACAAAATGGCGTTCCGGAAATTCAAAGCTGACAGATTATTTGATGGTTACCGCTTTCATAATGCAAACAGCGTCCTGGTTACTGATGAAGAAGGGATAATTGAAGCCATTGTACCTTCTGAAGAAGCAGGAGATGATGTATTACAACTGGAAGGAATACTTTCCCCGGGCTTTATCAATTGCCATTGTCACCTTGAGCTGAGTCATATGAAATCTGTTGTACCTGAAAAGACAGGTTTGGTAAGGTTTGTAACAGATATTGTCCAGCAAAGACATTTCCCCGAAGAAGAGATCTTGCAGGCCATCGGAAAAGCGGAAGATGAAATGCTGACCAATGGTATTGTGGCAGTAGGTGATATCTGCAACAACGCATTAACTATCCCTCAAAAAGCAAAAGGCCGTATTCATTATCACAATTTCATTGAAGCAAGCGGTTTCAATCCTCAAATTGCCAAACAGCGTTTCGAAAGGAGTGTTGAATTTTTCCGGCAGTATGCAAGAAATTATTCCATACCTGTTGAATCGAATTCTATTGTACCACATGCTCCTTATTCAGTGACTGACGAATTATGGGAACTAATAATCAACTTTCCTGGCAATCATTTGCTTACCATTCATAACCAGGAAACCGCTGGTGAGGACGAATGGTCGGGAAGTAAAACAGGTGAGTTAACTGAGCTGTATGAAAAAATGAATATCGACACAACTTTCTATAAGCCTTCTGGCAAAAGCAGTTTACAAACCTACTTACCAAAATTTCTGAAGAATCAAACGCTCATCCTGGTCCATAATGTACACACAACAGAAGAAGATCTCCTGTTTTGCCAATTGCCAATTGTCCATTGCCAATTGTATTGGTGCTTATGTCCCAATGCCAATTTATACATAACTGGCCAGTTGCCAGACATTGAACTATTGATGAAACACGATACTGATATTGTATTAGGAACAGATAGTCTTGCCTCAAATCATCAATTAAGTATCCTCGAAGAGATCAGAACCATTCAAAAATATTTTCCGCATATTGAATTGGAAACAATCCTGAAATGGGCAACCAGTAATGGAGCTAAGGCTTTAAAGATGGATTCTTTGTTGGGGAGTTTTGATCCTCCGACTTTATCCAGGAGAAAAAAACCAGGCGTGGTCCTGGTCGACAATGACCTTGCAGCTGTCAAAAGGCTAATTTAATATTTCCCTCAACACCGGCAAACTCTTCATTGTTCCAAAATCATGGATATGCAAAGCATAATAGGTCTCGAGGCGATGGAGTAATTGCCTGCGGAAGTCATGCCCGAGTTTTATCTCATTCAACTCATCTGGTTGCATCACTTTTAAAAACTGCGAGGTCACTGCCGCCTCTTTCTCTTCCAGGAAATACGGGTGATGCGGTTGTTCATCAGAATAGCTCCCCTCCTGCAGATCAAGATAATGGGTTTGCTCACTATAATTATCCGTAATGCGGAAACCAAAATGTACCGGGAGGTGCAACGCAAAGAATAATGGAAGGTTGGCCATCGTGCTGCCACTGCTTTCATCCAATTTTAAGAAAACATCTTCCACAAAATAAAAAAGCTCAGGATTGCTTTCCGGTTGCTTCAGGCATTTTGTCAATAACTCTACCATGAATAAGGCCACGGCGTTTTTGGGTACATCCGAAAAGATATGCTGGTAAATGACCGACCATTTGAACTCTTTGATCCGGTTCAGGTGTTTCAACTCATTGTGATAAACCACGAGGTCAAGGATAGCGGCGGGCTGAAACAAATTAGCCTTGCCTGTTCCTTTTTTGGTGGCCGTACGTACGCCGTTGACCAGGTAGGATTGTATACCAAACCGCTCGGTGAAGATGGTAACGATGACACTGGTCTCCCCATACTTCACCGTTCGCAGGACAATGCCTTTTGTTTTATGAAGTTTATCCTGCATTTATTTAGCCGGTGAGTCGGGAAGGCGGTAAATCTTGTTCTGTCTTCCCGCCTTCCGGTAATCTTTACTTATTAATAAAAAAAATCTTTGCCGCTACTCTTTCTTTTCGCTCCTCTTCCGTTACCAAAACAAGATATGCACCGCTCGAGATTTTTTGTCCGCGATAATTCTTCCCGTTCCATATAGCCTGGTCGCCCAAAGCTATTGTTTGATAAACCAATCTCCCATCGAGCTCGGTGATCTTTACATTCGCATTATTGACCAAACCTCGGATGGCGATCGTACCTGTATATCCCGGTGGAACAGGATT
>DATLCB010000018.1:0-10933 GCA_035526625.1 Chitinophagaceae bacterium | reverse complement strand
GGAGAAAAGAAAACGGAGTGTTGTTTCTATACCGAAATTATCACGCAACCCTGCATCCATCACATCGATGACCGGTTCAGAGGGCAGCCAGACATTGGGTAATACAATAGGAAACGTCGCATTCATCCGCAGGGCGGTTAGCATCCGCAAACTGTAAGGATCCTGCTTGGCAAAAAAGGAAGTGAAATCGATGGCGTCAGGATCGACAAAAGGGACCAACGAAGTATCCTGGGGTAAATGCATCATGAACCTGACAGGTTGAGTAGAGATGATCATCTTTCTGCCATCCCGGCTCACCACCGAATTGAAGAACATAAGCGGGATATTGGCATTTTTTTCATCAGCCGCATAATCTTTTAATTGTTTATCCAGGTATCCGTGCGTATTGCTGTTGAGCTTCTCTTCGAAGGCATAACCCCTGTCCTTTACATAGCTGTATTTGCCCACGTTGAATTTCTGTGCAGGAGAAATAAGGTCCCGCGCAAAAAAAGAAGTGAAAACCGGGTTCAGCAGGTCCCCCGCAATATCATCTACATATTGCCTGTTTTGCAGGTTGATCGAATCTCCACGCTTTTTTCTAAGGTATAGCTCCCTGAAATAGGTGGCTCCTATCATTCCTCCCGATGCGCCGCTTACCAGGAAGGTTTTTTTCATGATACTTCCCCTGGTAATACTATCTAGCGCCTGCAATACACTCATCGTGAAAGTGCCGCTCCGGTGACCTCCCCCGCTCGTATTAATGATGACCAGTAATGGCTTGTCACTATCCTGGTTCTTTTTCCAGTTATCAAGGATTGTAGCCATGTTTTGCTGGTCGGCTTTTATGTTTTCAGTGCTGCATAAAGAAAGCAATGTTTCCCGGCTATATAAAGGACGTTCGGTCTTGTTGGTATAGTTCAAGCCATAGGCTTTGTTACGGGGATCGATCCAGTCAAGCTTATAAAAAAGATTGAGGAGTAAAACCACCGCAATAAGATAAGGTATGCTCCAGCTTTGAAGAAAATAAGTGACGGCGCCGGCAACGCCTATCAATACGGAAAAAAAGATGGTGATACTTGCTGCTGCCGGGAGTTGGAAAAAAGGATTGTCAAGAAAAAAACCGATCAGTAAGAGAAAAAGAAAAGCAGCAAAAACCGTGATGATCGCGGCAAAGTGGTGACGCTTGAAAATGGATTCAACGAAATCATCCGTGTAATGTGATACATCCCTTACCGGCCTGATCTTAAATGGCGATTCGAAATACCATTTCACGTTTATCAACCCTGCTCCATGATAGATCTCTTTTACCGGGTTAAGATGGGTGATATAAGAGCGGGGATCTTTGATCACCGGCATCATACGACGTTGGATCGAACGGTCCGCACGGAAAAAATAAATAAATGATACGGCCAGGATGAGTATCAGTCCGCAAAGGAAGCCGCCGGTAAGGAAAAAGATCTCTGAAGCAGGGATAAGCTCTTTATAATGATCAAAATGATACGCTTTGAAAAAGTAGAATAGCAGGAAAATGACGGGAATGACGGCATTGTTGATGCAATATTTCAAAAAAGGATTGCTGGTAGCCGATAAAAAACGAAAATGCCGGCTGAACAAAATGAAGGTCGCGATATTCCAGCTCATAATGAACATAGCGATCGATCCTCCTACAATAGCGGCGCTGAGCGAGTTTACATTACCAAGATATTCGGGAGCCAAGTAAAGTGAGTCGGCGCCAAAGGTCTTCATGAAACTCCCGCTCACAGTACTAAAAAGAATGATCCAGAATAAAAGTAATACCTGGTATTTCCGCAAGTGCAGAAAAACCAATTGTACGGGAAATGAATAAAAAAATCCTTGCAACCAGGTTTTCATGAATGAGGTATTGGTTATTCTTTAAAAATACTGATAATTGACTGCTATGTCAAATGACCAGTGTCGCTCATCTGAGCCGGAGTCGAAAAGAAAAAACCGTTAAAAGAAGGACACATGCCATCAGAAGATGCAGGGGTTGCGCCAGGGCTGGAATGTCCATATACATCATCACAATACCAAGTAAGATAATAACCAGTACAGCTGCAAGAACAGCAAGAGATTTTTTCTGTAATCCATCCTGCTGATACCCTTTCCAGAAGAGAAGGAGACAGGCTGCAAGCACCAGCCAGGAAAAACTTCGATGGATAAGGAAAACACTGTCAAGCCTGCTGATCCAAAGGCTTCTCTGCTCATAAGCCAATGACCTCGATACCTCATCTACTTGCTCCCTTACCTGGGTGCCCAATATGACCTGTATCAATAAAATTATGATCGTTGCCGTCGAAAGGTATTTTAAAACGCGGCTTTCAATTTTGTCTTTTAAAGAAAGCTGGTGGATGATCAAAAGAGGTATAGCTGCAATGAATAGCGCCACTAGCATGTGTAGTGTAACCTTTACTACGGCAAGGTTGGCATCAACCACTTTCTTGCCCAACCAACCCTGGAAACCTACAGCCAGTAGCAGCAGGAAAGATAACCATACGATCTTTTTATTCGTTCTTCTGAATTTGAGAAAGCTCCAGATAAAATGGGAAAAAATAAAAACGCCCAGCAGGGCACCGAGTAATCGGTTAATGTATTCAATCCAGGTATGCCATACATTAAAACTATGATCAATGTCCTGTGCCCGTAAATACTTTTCAAAATCCGGTGGCAACTGATCAGCATTTGTTGGCGGTATCCAACGGCCAAAACAGGTGGGCCAATCAGGACATCCCATGCCGCTTTGGGTCATTCTTACTACCCCTCCCGCCAGTATTACCAAAAAAACCATTATCAAAATAAACCATGTGTAGCGCAGGTATTTTTGGTTGTTCTCCATCGCGGTGCAAAATTAGCGGCGCTTCTTTGCCTAAAATAATTTTTATTGATTGATATTGCGGCTGCATGCTGCAGCCCTTTTACCAACAGGAATTGACCGAAGCCGGTTGTGATGAAGCAGGTCGTGGCTGCCTGGCCGGACCTGTATTTGCCGCTGCTGTGATCCTGCCGAAAGATTTTTATCATCCGCTGCTTAATGATTCGAAACAAGTTACCCCTGAGGACCGGGATGAATTACGTGTTATTATCGAAGCCGCTGCTATCCATTTCGCTGTTGCATCCGTTGATAACGAAGAAATAGATCGCATCAATATCCTGAAAGCATCCTTTAAGGCTATGCACCTGGCCCTTGATCAGATCAAAAGAAAGCCAAAGCTACTGTTGATCGATGGCAATCGTTTCCTGAAATATAAAAGGATACCTCATCAGTGTATCATCAAAGGAGATGGTATTTATGCCTCTATTGCCGCTGCGAGTATATTGGCCAAAACATACCGGGATGAATATATGAGAAAATTACATGAAGAATTTCCTCACTATGACTGGTGTAACAATAAAGGTTATGGCACTCCTGCTCATAGAAATGCATTGGAGCTTCATGGTGAATGCAAGTATCATCGCAAGACCTTCCAATGGAGAAGAGAACAGCCCTTTCTTTTTGAGGATGAGATCAACATTCGACCCAAAGAAAAGCCGGTCCCAGGACAAGACGGTAAATCAAGTGAGAGCTTCTTTCCTAACTCCCGTAAAGCAGCAATTTCAGGCTGAAACTGATACAATTGTAATTTTCCCGGCAATTCGTATTTTCACCCCCGGATATCTTTTGCAAAATCTAACCAACTATCATGCAGTTAAAGCCGGTAGCCACTTTTGATACTATTGACCCAGAGCAGTTCAAGAGGGAGTTTTATGAGCCGGGAGTACCAGTTGTAATAAAAAAATTAGCACATGACTGGCCTGCATTCAGCAAATGGAACTGGGATTATTTCAAGGAACTGGTAGGTAATAAAAAGGTGCCACTTTATAATAATGTCAAAAGTGACGCCTATACCGCAGTGAACAGCGCGGATGATCACAAACTTTTCAGGGAATATATTGATATGATCAGCAAAGGTCCGGCTGCCTGGAGGATCTTCCTGTTCAACATCTTTGATCATGCTCCCCAGCTTATCAGGGATTTTACCTGGCCCGAACATTTAATGAAGGGCTTTGTAAAAAGATACCCGATGCTTTTTACCGGTGGCGCTGGCAGTATAACGCATATGCATTATGATATAGACCTGCCGCATATCCTACACACGCAATTCGCAGGCAGAAAAAGAGTGTTGATGTTCCCGCATACTGAACAACATAAACTTTATCGCAAACCTTTCGAGGTATTAAGCCTTGCTGATTTCTCCAATTATTACGAAGATGGAAAATTGGATTACGAAAGATTCCCCGCGTTAAAACTGGCGGAAGGTTTTGATTTTATACTCGAACCAGGCGATACTTTATTCATGCCTGCCGGTTACTGGCACCACATGGAATATCTTGAAAGTGGTTTTGCTATGAGCCTGCGTGCGATGCAGCCCTCTATTACGGGTAAGATCAAAGGCGTATGGAGCCTCATCGGTATGCGTAATATCGATACGCTGATGAAAAAGACGGCGCCCAAATGGTGGTATAAAAGAAAAGAGAAAAAAGTGTATGCCAATGCCGAAAGAGAATTAAAGGTTGCCGCTGTAGCCTGATCAAAATCCCAGTTCTTCCACAGGGTCCCAGAAATGTTTTTTAAGATCAACTACCTGGTCATTCTTTATTTTTATCCCTTCCTTCTTCAATAACTTTTCCATCAAGCCCGGTGGAGTGAAATGATGTTTGCCGGATAAGATACCCAACCTGTTCACTACCCTATGTGCCGGCACTTTTGGCTTTACCCTTCCAGCACCATTCATGGCCCAGCCTACCATCCGGGCCGATAATTTGGTTCCAAGACAATTCGCAATTGCCCCGTAAGAAGTAACTCTTCCTTTTGGTATCTGGCGGGCTACTTCAAACACAAGCTCAAAAAAACTTTCTTCCCTTTTCCCGGAAGGTTTTACTGTTCTTAATTTCTCCATTCCTTTTTTTTTCGCTGGCATAAGGTGAAGTTAGTGGTTGTTCTTTTTTTCTTTCAGTAACCCGCTTTTTTTCGGCTCTGGTACATTTTCATACTGGTAGGGACAATGCCTGCAACCATTGCCGCAGCAATATCCTTTATCCAAATGATATTTTTCAGTAAGGACAACCAAACCCTCCTTATTTATATAATAGTCCGTTCCCTCTATCAATTCACCTGGGTTGGGACCTTCTTGTTCCTGGAGCTTTTCCTTTAATTCATCGTCCCTGTCTTTCCCATCCAATTTTTCAGGCAAGGAAAAGCTGAGATAGTGGATCCGGTTGCTTCCTGCAATATCCATGGACTCATAATGCGTTCTTATTTGTAATTCATCGCTGATAGCCGATCGTGTATGTACGTCATCAATATCTTCATGAATGATACAGCCGTATAATTGAATGACCGTTTTGGTGAATAAATAAAGTTCGGGGCTATCAGTCTTTAAATGTATGAGGCCTCCTGGCACAAGGAACTGCTGGTATAATCTCCGGAATTTTGGATGTGTCAGTCTTTTCTTCGCTTTCGAAAGCCGAAGCTGTGGATCAGGAAAAGTGATCCATATCTCCTTGACCTCATTCTTACCAAAATATTCATTCACCTGCTCGATCTGCGTTCGGAGAAAAGCAACATTGCTCAACCTTTCCTGTAATGCTTTTTTAGCTCCCACCCAGATCCTGTTTCCTTTCAAGTCTATACCAATAAAATTCCTCTGGGGATATAAACGGCCGAGCCCAACTGCATACTCGCCTTTGCCACAAGCGAGTTCTAAAGTGAGCGGGTTTGGGTTAGTAAAGAACGCATTCCATTTTCCCTGCATTTCTTTAGGGAACTGCAGCACGTTGGAAAAAGTTTTCAGCTCAGCAAATCGTTCTAGTTTTTTTTGACCCATGGGGCGCAAAGATAATTTATCCATAAACTCCCCCTTTACTGGCATTTTATTTGGGCATTTATATGTAACTCGATTGGGTACGGGCAATAACCACCCCGCTTCTGTCATTAAAACCCCTTTTATGAAAAGAGATGGAGAAAATATAAGCCTCTGGCAAGCTACGGCACCCGCCTTTGATCCTGAATCTCGAATAGAAAAAGATGTGGTTGATGTGATAATAGTTGGTGGAGGTATAACCGGTATCAGCACAGGTCTGCTGTTGCAAAGAACCGGTAAGTCAGTAATGATCGCGGAAGCGAAGAATATTGGGTTTGGTACAACGGGTGGCACAACGGCTCATCTTAATTCTTTTACTGAAACGCCTTTCAACGAGATCATTCAAAAATTTGGAGAGGAAAATGCTAAACTGGCAGCAAAAGGTTTACGCCAGGCTTTGGAGTTTATAAAGAACAATGTACAGACTTATAATATCGATTGTGGGTATAAAGAATTATCCGGCTATCTCTATGCCCGCGATGAGAAGGAAACCAAAGAACTTGAAAAAATACTGGAAGGCTGTCAAAGAGCAGGTGTGGATGTGGATTATTGCAGTACCAGTCCTGTAAATATTCCATTTGAAAAGGTGATCGAATTTCGCAGGCAAGGCCAGATCCACCCTACTCGGTATATACACGCTTTGGCGAATGAGTTTAAAAAGGCTGGCGGTGTACTGATGGAAGATTGCCGTGTTACGGGTGTTGATGAATCTGAAATACTTTCTGTTGAAACAAATAGAGGAACTTTAAAAGCCAGGAACCTGATTTATGCAACACATATTCCCCCGGGGGTGAACATCCTTCATTTTCGTTGTGCCCCTTACCGGAGTTATGTTATAGCGGCGAAATTGAAACATGATAAGGACTATACGGATGCGCTGGCTTATGATATGGATGACCCATACCGATACTACCGTACACAGGAAGTCGACGGAGAAAAATATTTTATAGCCGGGGGGGAAGATCATAAAACAGGACACGAAGAAAACACAGAAGCCTGTTTCACTAAACTGGAAGCGTATGTCCGCAATTATTACGATATCGATAAGATAGTCTATCGCTGGTCATCTCAATACTTCGATCCTGCCGATGGCCTGCCTTATATCGGGCATCTTCCCGGTCATACTTCGAATATGTTTGTTGCAACAGGTTATGGCGGGATCGGCATAACCCAAAGTTCGCTGGCAGCTATGATCCTTACCGATCTTATTACCAGTGGAGAAAGCGAATACCAAAAATTGTATCATCCGGGCCGCGTAAAACCTGTGGCAGGCTTCAGCAATTTCGTGAAAGAGGCGGCTGATGTTGTAGAGCATTTTATTGGAGATAAACTCACCCGGGAAAAAATAGGATCGCTGGTGGAATTAGCACGTGGTGAAGCTAAAGTGGTAAAATATGAGGGACATGTTCTGGCGCTATACAAAGATGAAGAAGGTCATCTTCATGCTGTTAATTCCGCATGTACACATATTAAATGCACCGTAGGTTGGAATGCTACGGAAAAAAGCTGGGACTGTCCTTGCCACGGTTCCAGGTTCTCTTATGACGGAGAGCTATTGACAGCGCCGGCACGCAAAGACCTTGAGGTTATTAACCTGGAGGAGTTGGTTGCAGAGGATTAGAATTTTAGCAAGAACCCTATCCCTATCAGCGATTTTAGCTGCAGGGCCGCAGCATCATTATTATCACCAAACAGGCGAACATCATCATCGTAAATCAGATCAACGCTCCAGGTAACAGCCAGCGACTTGCCGATCTTTGCATTCAGTATATTCGACATAAAAAGATCGATGTTCTGCGGATCATCGAGGTAATTTGAAAAAAGGTCCAGCCTACCTTTATAGGTGATGAATTTATTGAACTCCTTGAGATAATTTATGGAAGCAAAAGCTCCAAATTCAAAAACACTTTTCTCACCGGGCTTCACTCCGTAAAGTCCTTTATTAGCAAGTGCCGTATCCCTTACGATCACCCAGCGGGCCGTAGCGGGTGACAAAAAGATCGAGAGGTTCTTAGTGGGTTTATAATCCAACCCTACGCCGAGCAATACATAACCGGGAGCCATAAAGTTCGAGGAGAAAGTTTTGACATTATCAGGGAACATAAACCCCTTGAAAAATTGCGAACGAACATTGAAGAGGGCCGCGAGATTCAATTTGGAGGTAAGCGCATATCCATACTTTGACAGGAGATCAAACCGATCATCATTTTTGCGACTCCCCAGGCTCGTAGTTTTTACAAACCCCAGGTTAAAATCAAAAGTATTATCCCAGCTATGCTTTTCCTTTTTATAAAATGCGAAAAGACTGAGTATTGAATTAACCGACAAAGAAAATTCGTCCCCACCTGCTGCCCAATTATTTAACGTTCCCTGGGAAATATTAATGCCATACAATCCCCCTTTCTTCCACGTTTTGGCTGTGGTATCAGTGGCATCTTTTTTAATGGCCCGGTCGCTTTCGCTACGAATCTTTTTGATCTTTTCATCCTGGGCAAACCCGCTTAGGGTCAGTATTGACAAGATAATAGTGAGTAATGATTTCATGGTAGGTCATTTATTAAACCTGCATTTCCACAAAAATCACTCCTATTCTGTGGACCATTACTTTTATGAATACTATAAAAAAATAGCCGGGGGACCCGGCTATTATAGTCTATTTATCCTTTTTCTTCTGCGGGCTCCATTTCTGCCTCCAGGTTGATACAACCTTCCGCAATTGCTGTCAATCCCTCGTCTGTTTGTTTTTCCTCATCCAGCGTGGTCTGCAGTATCCCTGCTGCTTCGTCATTCCCCAATGTTTTCGCCAATTGAACCAATGTACCATAGGTTGCAATTTCATAATGTTCTACTTTCTGCGCAGCCATGATGATACCTGCATCTCTTGTCATACTTCCTTCTTCTGTTTCCTCGATTATAGATTCGCCTTCTTTGATAAGTCCTTCCATCGCATCACATTTTTTTGCCTGGGCTTTTTTACCAAAGAGTTCAAATACTTCTTCTAACCTTGTCACCTGTTCCTGTGTTTGTCCCAGGTGTTCTTCAATGGCTGATTTCAATTCTTCTGTGGTGGCTGCTTTCTGCATTTTAGGAAGCGCTTTCGTCAATGCCTTTTCCGCCCAATAGATATCCTTCAAGGAATCAACGAATAACTTTTCCAATTGTGTATTTTCCTGGGCTCCACTCCCGGTGGCTTTCTTTACATTTTTTTTGTCAGATGATTTTTTTGTTGACATAATTCTAAATTTAAAATGATAATAATTTCTATCAGGCATTATATTCCAAATGATATGCCATGGAAAAATTGATTTGCCGGATTCCCATTGCCGTAATTGAGGCAGTATTTCCACGTATAATAAGATCCGATCGGGTATCTAAAGAGGAAAATCGCTGGCATATTTTTTTGAGTAATACAAGCAATTAGAATTTATTAATCATAAAATCATGTGTTATGGCAGAAAATCAAAAAAATCAGGGACAACAGCAGGATCGCAACCAGGGCAGCCAAAGCGGTAGCCAGGGTGGTAGTGGTTCATCTCAAAGAAGTGGACAGGAAGGAAATGAAAGCAATCGCCAAAATACCGGCAACTCCGGTCAGGGTGATGAGCAACGCAGAAGTGGTTCACAAAATGATGATATGAGCAGAACACAGGAAGAAAGTGGATCCGATTCTGAAGGTGGATCTGGTTCTCAAGGCGGATCTGGGTCTCAAAGTGGTTCCGGATCAAAAAGCGGATCTGGCTCTCAAGGCAGTGGTAGCAGATAAGATCATCTGCTGTAAAAAGAGATCCTTTTGAATTCGTTCAAAAGGATTTTTTTTGGCTATAAGCACAATACCTACAGTGGTTTACCCAAGCTTACTTTCCCTTGCAGTACACGATTCCCTCCTTCCAACTGTAAAAAATGACAATTGTCATTAGGAGTTCGGGGTTGGACCTTGATCTCTAACTTTGTAAGAGATGAAGTATTATATAAAAAATATGGTCTGTAACAGATGCATTACCGCTGATCAACTTAGTATACTGGGCTCTGCCTTAAAGAGCCTTGGCTTTGATGTTCTTGTAACCATTGATCTCTCAAGTATTAATACTAAAAAGAAAAAAATGAAACTTATAATTCTTGCAATGGCAATGGCAACATCTGCTTTCACATCCTGTGACAGTAGTAACTCCTCAAAAAAAGACAATACTGTCAATAAGGATACTACTAAGACGGAACCAAAAGATCTCATTGTTCAAAAAGACTCTGCTTCGCTCCAAAATGTATTGACAGCGTATCTAACACTGAAAAATGCTCTGATTGCTGATAAATCAAAAGAGGCTGCTGAAGCAAGTAAGTTATTAAAAGATGCCCTTGATCATGTGGGAGGCGATCTGATGACAGTCTCTGAGCAGAAATCTTTTGTTGATCTTGCTGATGACAGCAAAGAACATGCAGAGCATATTGCCTCGGCCGGAGACGATATCAAACACCAGCGGGAGCATTTCCAGATGCTAAGCAAGGATATATATGATCTGGTAAAAGCTTTTGGCACTACACAAACATTGTATAAGGATTATTGCCCCATGGTGAAAGCGATCTGGCTTAGTGAGACCAGGCCGATCAAAAATCCTTATTACGGAAAAAACATGCTTACTTGCGGCGAAGTGCGGGAAACTATCCAAAAATAGTTCTTGCATGACTAAGCGTAGGATGCTTATCTGGACGATTCTACTCCTGTTTGTCGCTATCCAGTTCATCCGGCCCAGGCGGAATAGTGAGGGAAAGATCCCGGATTTGTCGTTCGCACGGTTATATGCAGTACCCGATAGTGTGGATCGGGTACTTCGGGAAGCCTGTTATGATTGCCATAGTAATCATACACGCTATCCCTGGTATACTAACGTACAACCGCTGGACTGGATCATGGCGGGTCATGTCAGGCGTGGAAAAGCTGAACTTAATTTCAGTGAGTTCTATAACTATTCCAGTCGCCGGCAGGCAAGTAAACTAAAAGCTATAGCTGGCCAGATCGAGGATAATAAAATGCCGTTGAGATC
>DATLCB010000017.1:0-4092 GCA_035526625.1 Chitinophagaceae bacterium | reverse complement strand
ATCTTTCACTGCTGAAGGATCATCCGCGGCTAAAGAATATATACCTCCTGCTGACTGAGAGTATACAGCAGAAGTAGAAGGATGAACGGAAGAGATGAACCTTCGAATTGAGCTGTATTCCCTTTCTCATTCCTTATTCCTCATTTTCTTATTTCTGATTCTGAAAGGGTTTTCCCAAACAAGTAAATGCCTTGTCGCATTTACCGTTAATTTTGCGGCATTAAATTATTTGAACAGGAGATGTATACCGTAAAATTCAAATTCGAACAGAAAGGACTGGATCCTATAACTTTTGAAAATGTAGAGGATGGACAAAGCCTGCTGGAGCTGGCGTTGAAAAATGATATCGAACTTCATCACAATTGCGGTGGGGTGTGTGCCTGCACTACCTGTCATCTTTATATAGAGAAAGGCATGGAATTCATCGACGAGCTATCAGATAAGGAAGAAGACTTTATCGACAGGGCGGTTAACCCTAAACTGAATTCAAGATTGGGTTGCCAGTCGTTGTTGAACGAAGGTGAAGGTGAGATAGAAGTAATATTGCCGGATCAGACACAATTTTTAGGAGAATAAATTAGCCAATATGCCAATTTGAAATTTGCCAATGTTCCTGAACACAATTGTCAAATTGTCGAATTATCAAATTATCGAATTATGTCCCACTTTGAACCCCCGATAAACTGGCCCGATCATGAGGATATCGCTCAGAAACTATATGAACGTTTTGGCGATGATTTCAATGAAGGGAAGATATATCGTGTCCGCTTTACCGACCTGCTGGAGTGGATACTCCAGATCCCGGGTTTTGAGGGCAAGCGGGAAGAATCGAGCGAGGGCCACCTGGAAATGATACAAAGCTCCTGGGTGTATGAGTGGCGGGACAACCAGAAGTGATTTTAAATTTTAGATTTTAGATGTTAGATTGCAATGAGTATCATTCTTCATTTAAAATCTAACATTTAACATTCAAAATTATCGATCCTTGAACGTACTTGAATTATTCAAACCGGTCAAAGCATTTGTGTTCGATGTCGACGGCGTTCTCACCGATGGAACCGTGCTGGTGATGAAAGGTGGCCTGCAGGCACGACGAATGCATATCAAAGATGGGTTTGCCCTGCAAATGGCTTTGAAGAATGGATACAGCGTAAAAATCATTTCCGGTGGCAATTCACCTGACGTGACAGACAGGTTAGATAAGCTGGGGATAAAAGATATAAGCATGTCCGTTTTGGATAAGAAGAGTTTCTTGTTGGATTATATCTCGGCCAACAATTTTGAAAAGCAACAGCTATTATACATGGGTGATGATCTCCCGGATATTCCAGCGATGGAAATAGTAGGCCTTCCCTGCTGTCCTGCCGATGCGGTGAATGAAGTAAAAGAAATTGTTCAATATATTTCTCCTTTCAATGGCGGTTTCACTTGTGTCCGGGATGTGATCGAAAAAGTGCTGAAGTTGAATGGGCACTGGACCTATACTACAGATATAGCATCAAAATAGTAAATCGGGAGTGGAAAGTCGGAGATTGAAAACCGATAGAACCCTGAAAGAAAAGAATAAGATCTTTTTTTTGCTTTCTTTGCTCGAAAAGTCTGGCTTTTCGCAACTTTCGATTTTCGATTTCCTACTTTCGATTTTAGTCTTCCATCTTCTTCGTTATCTTTCAGTAAATTTTATTCATGAGATTGATAGCCGCCTTTTTTAAGCTGGTGCGACTGCCTAATCTCATTTTTATGGCCCTTACGCAGGCGCTTTTCCAATTTTGTATCTATTATACATTATATAAAGGTGCGATTCCTTCCGGCGATCTTTCCCGGTTTATCATGCTTGTTTTGGCATCCCTGTTCATTGCTGCGGCAGGATATATCATTAACGATTACTTTGATATCAATATCGACGAAGTGAACAAACCACGCCGTATGGTGGTCGACAAGGTCATTCATCGCCGATGGGCCATTGCCTGGCATTTCATGCTAAGCGCATCAGGCGTATTGCTCACGGTGCTGGCCCTTCCTTTTTTGCAAAAATGGTACCTCATCCTGGCTAACATATTCTGTGTAGCAATGCTCTGGTTATATTCAACCAATTTTAAAAAGCAATTATTGACGGGCAATCTTGTGATTTCCTTATTGACGGCCTGGACCATCCTCATCATTTTTTTCTCAAAGGTTGACCTGGCCGCTGCTTTTGGTTCGGGTGACACACATCAAACAAAATTTTTCCGGTTAACTATTTTATATGCGGGCTTTGCTTTTATTATCAGTCTTATCCGCGAAGCAATAAAAGATATGGAAGACATGACGGGCGACGCCAGGTATGGTTGCCGCACCATGCCCATCGTATGGGGGGTAAATGCAACAAAAGTATATGTAGCTGTCTGGCTTATCGTACTGATCGCCGTGCTTATCATCCTGCAGGTATATGTATTGCAGTTCAAATGGTGGCTGGCGGTAGCTTATAGTATCCCTGCTATTATCTTCCCCTTGCTTATCATTTTATTCAAACTAAGAAAGAGTGTAACCCCCGCGAATTATCATGGGCTTAGCGTATTGACAAAGCTGGTCATGTTCACCGGTATCCTTTCCATGATCTTTTTCTATTACTATTTATGATCCCACCGGGTGAAAATGAAATTATAATCACAGATGAATACAATTATCCTTGCTTCACAATCCCCACGGCGAAAGCAGTTGCTTGAATGGGCCGAAGTGCCTTTCGAGATAATTGTAAAGGAAACTGATGAGCATTTTCCGCCCAACCTGAAGCCGGAGGAAGTGGCTGTATATATTGCCCGGAATAAAGCACTTGCTGTCCAACCTTCACAGGGTAATGACCGTATCATTCTCGCTGCAGATACGATTGTAGTGCTGGGTGATCATATTATTGGGAAACCTGTTCACCGTGAAGATGCCGTGAGCATGTTGCTGGCATTATCCGGTGAAAAGCACCGGGTAGTTACAGGTGTGGTGATAAAGAAAGAAGAGACGGAAATTACTTTTGCCGATGTGACAGAAGTCGAATTCCATGATCTTACGGAAGAACAAATTGAATTCTACGTTGACAAATACAAACCTTACGACAAAGCCGGCGCCTATGCCATCCAGGAATGGATCGGGGTGATCGGCATCAAATCCATCAATGGCGACTTTTATAATGTAATGGGATTGCCGGTTAGCAGGGTGGTGAGGGAGTTGGAGAAGATCTCCCGTTAAAATACTGTGATTCTTTGTTGTAAAAACGTAACTGCTCATAGTCTGTAGTAGTATATTTATTGGGTAAATCCTTTGTTGAATAAGAAATCAGGAATAAGGAATAAGAAATCTGGAAGTGAACAATGTAATGGGAAAAAAATTTGATCTTGAGGATAGGTTGATCGCTTTTGCGTGCACATGCCTTGAGATCTGCGACATGCTACCAAACACAAAAGCTGGACAAAACCTGGAACACCAGTTGTCAAAAAGTGGAACGGCGACAGCGTTGATATATGGCGAAGCCCAGGCTGCAGAATCAAAAGCCGATTTTATCCATAAGCTTAAACTCGTATTAAAAGAGATTCGGGAAACTACCGTGAATCTTAAGATCATCAAGAGAAAACCCCTTGTAGTAAATGAGAAGGTTGATTTCGCCTTAGCCGAATCTCACGAACTAAGAGCGATCTTCCAGAAAAGCATAACAACAGCGGCAATAAGCCAGCATTTCAATAAATAAGAATCTTCGCATCTCCTCATTCCTGATTTCTTATTTCTGATTCCTGATTAATTTTTTTGAGCTATGACTGAAAAACTTTTACAGTTCATCTGGCAATTCCAATACTTCAACAGATCGGAATTGAAGACGATAGCAGGGGAGTCGTTGCAGGTTATTTATGCAGGGCTGTACAATACCAACCAGGGGCCTGATTTTACAGATGCTAAGATCAGGATTGACAACACTACCTGGGTGGGCTCCGCGGAACTGCATATCCTTAGCTCCGACTGGAAGAAACATAAACACCAGCACGACAGGAATTACGATAATGTGATACTGCATGTGGTATGGGAAAACGATGAAGAAGGAAGTCATATCCCAGTTCTGGAATTGAAAGG
>DATLCB010000016.1:0-9005 GCA_035526625.1 Chitinophagaceae bacterium | reverse complement strand
GGAGTGAGGAATCAGGAATCAGGAATTAGGAATCAGAAATGATAAATAGCCCGGGGTTTTAACCCCGGGGAATGAAAGGATGGTTGAATGTATTTAGAACCCGTAGGGGTTCAATATTGATGAAAAGCGAACGGAACGATGAGGTCCCGATAGAATCGGGAGCAATGTAACAGGCGATGATAGTAGTACAGAAGATGGACCCATACATATATATTTGCGAAAAATTTAAAAGCTGTAAAGCTTTATGCTGACACAAAGAGCAAAACAAGTTGACCGGAAGCCGATGACATTCCTCGAGAGTATCTATCTCTGGAATATCCTGAAGGGTATGGGTATAACGATACGCCATTTATTCAAAAAGAAAGCAACGATCAATTATCCGGAGCAAAAAAGGAGCTTCTCTAAAGTGTGGAGGGGATTGCATGTGCTGAACCGGGATGCGGAAGGCAGAGAGAATTGTACGGCTTGCGGACTTTGTGCTGTGGCTTGTCCTGCCGAAGCGATCACTATGGAAGGAGCAGAAAGGCTACCCGGGGAGGAGCATTTATACCGCGAAGAAAAATATGCGGCGAAATACGAGATAAATATGCTGCGCTGTATCTTTTGCGGATTATGTGAAGAGGCCTGTCCGAAAGATGCGATCTATTTATCGCAGAGCATTGCACCGCCTAATTATGGACGAAAAGGATTCATTTATAAAAAGGAGGACCTTTTGATACCTCACCCCATCAATGAAAAAGAGGCGTATGAAAAAGCATTGGGGGAGAAAGCGGGTAAAAATTAATTAAAACAAAACCAAAACGCTCCGCCAGTGGGTGGAACAGGCATGGGAATTACGCAATTACTTTTTTGGTTCCTTTCAGTAGTAGCGCTGTTCAGCGCTTTAATGGTGATCAGCAGCAAGAACCCAGTCTATAGTGTGCTGTGGCTGATCGTTACTTTCTTTTCTATTTCCGGTCATTATATATTATTGAATGCGCAGTTCCTGGCTATCGTCAATATCATCGTTTATGCGGGAGCCATTATGGTACTATTTCTTTTCGTGATCATGCTCATGAACCTGAACAAGGAAACAGAACCACAAAAGAACCGCTGGCTGAAGATGGCAGGCGCGGTCGCCGGAGGCTGTTTGTTACTGGTACTGGTAGCCGCATTAAAGGATACCAATATCAAGCAGCAGCAGGCATTGGTCAACGAAGGAAGTATCGGGCTGATCAGGAATTTGGGTAAAGAACTATTCACTACGTACGTGGTGCCGTTCGAAATAAGCAGCGTTTTGTTTTTAAGTGCGATGGTAGGGGCCGTGGTGATTGGAAAGAAAGAGTAAGAAAATTATGAATTAGGAATTATGAGTTATGAATGAAGGTACCGCTCATTCATCATTCAGCATTCATAACCCTAAATTGAATTATGCCGATAAATTATTACATATTCCTGTCGATCGCCTTATTCTGCATTGGTATTGTGGGGGTACTTACCCGTCGCAATGCGATCATCATTTTTATGTGTATCGAACTTATGCTGAATGCCGTGAACCTGCTGTTGGTTGCCTTTTCCAAAATGCACCACCTGAAAGCTGCCGTGGCAAATGCAGCAACAACGGTTGGAACAGATGGGCAGTTATTTGTATTCTTTATCATGGTAGTGGCGGCGGCAGAAGTGAGTGTGGGACTGGCCATCATTGTAATGATGTACAGGAATATCCATTCGGTGGATGTGAACTTTTTGAATAGGTTGAAACATTAATACAGCCACTAGCTGTTAGCCGTTAGCTATTAGCTAACAGCCAGCAGCTAATAGCTAACAGCTTAAAAAATGCAGAACGCTTTACAAATAGTATACTTAATTCCTCTCTTACCATTAATAGGGTTTCTTATCAATGGTTTGGGAAGGAAATATTTGTCGAAATCACTGATCAGTATTATCGGTTCAGGCGTTATACTTGGTTCCTTTATACTCAGCATTTGGGTATTCCTGCAAGTAAGGGGCGGCAATACAGCCGATGTTCATTATTTCGATTTTATTCATGTAGATAAGCTCAGGATACCTTTTGCCTTTAAGATCGACCAGCTTTCCTCCCTTTTCCTTTTAATAATTACCGGCGTTGGTTTCCTCATCCATCTATATTCTACTTCTTATATGAAGGAAGAGAAGACGGAGCACTTTGGAAGATATTTTTCTTACCTCAACCTTTTCGTTTTCTCCATGCTGCTGCTGGTCATGAGTGCCAATTTCGTTATCATGTTCATCGGTTGGGAAGGAGTAGGGCTCTGCTCTTACCTGTTGATCGGTTACTGGTTCAGGAACCAGGAATATAATAAAGCGGCAAACAAAGCTTTTATCATGAACCGTATCGGTGATCTTGCTTTCCTTATCGCTATTTTCTGGCTGATCAATAAGCTCGGCACTGTTTCTTACAGCGAGGTATTCACGGTCACTAATCTCTCCAAACTGAAACCTTCGGATATCACAGCCATCACTTTATTATTGTTTGTAGGGGCTACCGGTAAAAGTGCACAGATACCTCTTTATACCTGGTTGCCTGATGCAATGGCAGGTCCAACGCCTGTATCAGCGCTGATCCATGCGGCTACGATGGTGACAGCCGGCATCTATATGATAGCAAGGAGTAACCTGCTTTATTCTATGTCACCTGTTACGATGGACATTGTGGCGTATATAGGCCTTGCCACTGCTTTACTCGCAGCTACCATTGCCCTCAAACAGAATGATATTAAGAAAGTACTGGCTTATTCTACTGTCAGCCAGCTAGGATTTATGTTCCTTGCCCTTGGTTGCGGTGCTTATACAGCGGCTGTGTTCCATGTAATGACGCATGCCTTCTTTAAAGCTTTATTGTTCCTCGGTAGTGGCAGTGTGATACATGCAATGGGCGGTGAACAGGATATCCGGAATATGGGTGGATTGAGCAAAAAACTAAAAATTACCTACCTGACCTTCCTGATCGGTTGTATTGCCATAGCAGGTATTCCCCCATTCAGCGGATTCTTTTCCAAGGATGCTATATTATTAAGCGCCTTTATAAAAAGCCCTCTACTATATGGTGTTGCTTTATTCGCGGCATTGCTTACGGCTTTTTACATGTTCCGTTTATTATTCATCACCTTTACCGGGAAGTTCAGGGGCACGCATGAGCAGGAACATCATTTGCATGAAAGCCCTGCAGCGATGACCATTCCCTTGATTATACTCGCTGTGCTTGCGATCATTGGCGGTTTTGTTGGTATACCGGAAGTATTCATGCATGGCGGTGACAAGCTCGGAGAATTCCTTTCACCCGTAATTGCGGAACACAGTGAGCACATCGTATCTCATTCAACAGAGTATATGTTGATGGGGCTGTCAACCGTATTGGTTATTATCATGATCATTTTTGCCTGGACCCGGTTTAAAAATTACTCGCAGCGAGCTGAGGAAACCGGGTTAGGAAAAGTGCTTGAGAATAAATGGTATGTCGATGAATTGTATGATAAGATAATTGTGAACCCTTTGCACCGGTTTGGTGGTTTCCTGAAAAATATTATGGAAACTAAAGTGATAGATGGAGCAGTGAACGGCTTCGGAAGGATAGTGAATTACGGCAGCCGGCAACTTCGTTTATTGCAAAGCGGGCAGGTGGGCAGTTATGTATTACTGATGGTGCTGAGTATGGTCGTCTTTTTTGTCGTTCAATTCTTTTTGAGAAAGTAACCCCTAAATCCCCCGAAGGGGGACTTAGGGAGCTCATAACGGTATAAGCCAGATAAATGATTTAATAATCACCATTAAATGATTCTTCGTGAGCCTCTCCTTCGGAGGGGTTTAGGGAGGCTAAAAATATGATCGCTGTTCTACTGATATTATTGCCTTTGCTTACCGGCCTGCTGACATTCTTTTTCAGGAATGATAAAGCGGTACGTTCATGGGCCTTATTCTCTTCTTCACTTACGGCATTAGTGTCTGTCCTTGGTCTTACGCTGATGAAGGATGCAAAATATCTCCAGTTTTCCTGTGAATGGATGCCAGCACTCGGTAGCAGTTTTTCCGTACAGCTCGATGGTATGGGCCAGTTACTCTGTTTATTAAATGCTATTGCTTACCCATTGGTTATTCTTGCCACCTGGAACAATTCTTATAAAAGATCCAATAATTTCTTTGCACTCATGCTATTGGCGCAAGCGGGCATGATGGGAGTATTCCTGGCCACGGACGCCCTGCTATTTTATTTTT
The DNA here is from genome assembly GCA_035526625.1 of Chitinophagaceae bacterium. Taxonomy (GTDB): domain Bacteria; phylum Bacteroidota; class Bacteroidia; order Chitinophagales; family Chitinophagaceae; genus JJ008. The sequence goes on along the minus strand of DATLCB010000016.1, from coordinate 4,775 downwards.
TCTGGGAACTGGCACTGATACCTATGTATTTTCTTTGCTCTCAATGGGGAGGTGAAAAGAGGATCGCCGTCACGTTCAAATTTTTCATTTACACCTTTGTCGGCTCTTTGCTGATGCTGATCGGTATATTGTTCATCCAGTCCAAGACAGCAGACCATTCTTTTTCCATGCAGGCTTTTTATGATTCGAGGCTGGAGCCGCAGGACCAGCAATGGATATTCTGGTTGTTCTTTGTTGCCTTCGCGATAAAAATGCCGGTATTTCCTTTGCATACATGGCAGCCGGATACTTACGAACAGGCGCCGACAGCGACTACGATGATATTAAGTGGTGTGATGGTTAAAATGGGAGTGTTTGGCATGTTGCGCTGGTTATTTCCAGTATTGCCCTTTGCGGCTTTTCAATGGGCGGATTTTATTACTCCTCTTTCTTTGATCGGTGCGTTATACGCTTCTTTGATCGCTATCCGGCAGGACGATCTGAAAAGACTGGTCGCCTATTCTTCTATTGCGCATATTGGATTGATCTGTGCAGCCGCTTTTGCACAAAACTATAGTGGTTTCCAGGGATTGATGATACAAATGTTCAACCACGGTATAAACATCATCGGTATGTGGATCGTAGTGGAGATAACCGAGCGGCAGATGGGAACAAGAAAAATATCTGAACTGGGGGGCATTGCGCAAAAAGCGCCATGGCTCGCAGCCATGCTGGTGATCGTAGCGCTGGCAAACATCGCCCTTCCTCTTACCAATGCTTTCCCTGGAGAGTTCCTGATGTTCAATGGCATCTTCAGTTCTGTCACGAATTATAATATCTGGTTTACAGTTCTGGCTGGACTGGGTATCATACTTGGAGCGATATATACATTGAACATGATACGCAAAGTGTTTTATGGTGAAATGAATCCACTGACACAGGGAGTAAAAGATATTTCGTTGAATGAAAAACTGGCTTTGGGTGCGATAGTGGCGATGATCTTCGTACTGGGGGTTTACCCGCAGTATATGCTGAATGTTTGTGGGCAAGCCGCAGATGCGCTTACGCAAAAATTTGATTTTGTCCGGCAAAGTTTACTCGAAGGAAACAGGTAATAACTATGAATGCATTGATCATATCGGCTGTATGGGGCGTTGTGCTGATGTTCGCCGGCATTTTACTTCAACGTAAAGCTGCTGTGCGCATGGTGGCTATTGCCGGCATGCTGCTGTTGCTTGCAGTGAATGTGCTTGAAATAAACGGAACGATCCTTTTTAATGTGGATACAAAGGGAATGATCTATTTCGATCGCTTTGCTTTGCTCTTCAATACCGTGGCTATCCTTTCTACGCTTATTTATTTTCTATTATCAGCCCGGGATATGGAGAAGGTCGGGATCAACTACGCCGAATATTTTGCCTTGATATTCTTTATCGTCTGCGGTATCTGCCTGGTCACTTCCTTCAAATCGTTACTGATACTTTTCCTGGGTATCGAGATCGTTTCGATCCCTCTCTATATCCTTACAGGCAGTGATAAAAAGAATCTGAAAAGCAATGAGGCTTCGCTGAAGTATTTCCTGCTCGGGTCATTCTCAACCGGGCTGATGCTGATGGGTATTGCCCTGATGTATGGAGCGACGGGAACATTTGATACACGGTTCACACCAGGTGTTTCGATGCAACCTTCAGCCTTACTTATTGCCGGGATGCTGCTATTGCTTTTTTCCATGTCGTTCAAAGCTTCACTGGCACCTTTTCATTTCTGGACGCCCGATGTATATGATGGGGCACCGACCGTTTTTACTTCCTTTATGGCAACGATCGTTAAAGCAGCTGTATTCATTGGTTTCATCCGTTTGTTCGGCGACGCTTTTGGTTTGATGCAACCACAGTGGAAGCTTTTTGTTGCTATTATTACAGTTGCGACCCTTTTTATTGGCAATATCACAGCGGTTTTCCAGCAGAGTGTGAAAAGGATGCTGGCTTATTCGAGTATAGCCCAGGCTGGTTTCATGATGCTTTCATTATTCGCCATGAATGCGGAAGCTAAAGAAGGATTGCTGCTGTACACGATCGCTTACTGTTTCGCTACGATCGGCATATTTGCTGTATTGATAAAATTGAAGGATCATACTTTCAGCGGATTCAATGGCTTTGCGAGGTACCAACCTTTGCTGGCAGCTACGACCACCATCTTTCTTTTATCACTCGCCGGTATTCCGCTCACGGCAGGATTTTTATCCAAGTTCTATATGCTCAAAGCTACACTGGCTGCGAGCAATGATCTTTGGCTCGTCATCTTTGCTGTGTTGATGGCGGCGATCAGCGTTTATTATTATTTCAGGGTGATACAGGCGATGTATTTTAAAGAGGGTGAAGATTCGAAAATAGAAGTAAGCCCCGCTTTTAAATGGACATTGGTCATCCTTGCTGTGCTGGTGATAGTATTCGGCATCTTCCCCAATTTGTTATTTAGTTGGTTTTATTTCTAAGATGGTCTCAAGGGCCTTCGGCCGCTGCGGGCGATTGCCCGATCTGATCAAATGAATTTCGAATCTTCATTTTCCACCTTTTGTTTTGATGCAGGATACTCTTCTTTCTTTTGCTTGCACAAAAGAAAGAAGCAAAGAAAAGTGCAGCCGGCCAAACGAGAAGATCATTTGCGTCTCATGATTTCGTTGCCCATGGCCGGCGGGCATCTTCTCACCTGATGTACTTTAGTGCTGACCTCTGCTGCCTGATAACCGAAGCTCCCGTTGGCGCTTACTTTTTAGCCTGCTTTCCTTAAATCATTAATGTCTTGTTATAAGGCTAAAAAGAGGCGCCGGGCATTTACTCGAAAGGTGAGTGGAACTAAGAGAGTTTTCCAGCGCCTTGTTCCGTCTTTCTTGAGACACTTGATACTATAATGAAATCAAGACGGAACACAGCGCAGGCTTTGAGCTTCGCATAACACGAAGGAAACACTCGCCCTAGGTTGTCCGGGCGAGAGGATGCCCTGCCGGCTATTGGGCAAAGACTTTTCCAGGTGAACGTGTATTTGTCGTTTAGCCGGCTTGATTTTTTTGTTACTTTTTTTATCAAGAAAAAAAGTAAAGCAGAAAAAGGATCTGCTATGCAGTAAAAGAATAGTAGCAGGACACTCACGGACAAAAAATACCATTTACCAGTTGCTATCTTTGTAAAGGTCAGAAGGAAACCGACTGACCTGATCAACGAATGAACTTCCGCGACATTTTTTCCCTCGCATTCCGCACGGTCCGCAGCAACAAACTGCGAACAGGTCTTACTGTTTCCATTATCGCCTTTGGCATCATGGCGCTGATCGGCATCATTACCGCCATCAAAGCCATGAACCAGAAATTCACAGAGAGTTTTTCTACCATGGGCGCCAATGCATTTACAGTAAGGTTCAAGGAAAGGAACCTGCGGTTTGGAAATAATAATAACGAACAAGTAAAACTTTCAAAGAAAGGAAAACGAAAGGAGAAGAGATCGAACCTGGGCAAGATCATTACTAAAGATGAAGCAGAGTTCTTTGTACAACGCTATAATTTCCCCGCGATAAAAAGCATTTCCATATTTGGCAACCGTAATAATATCGTTTCAGCCGGTACTAGAAAGACCAGTCCCAATGTTACCTTCTTTGGTGGCGATGAAAATTATTTGCAATTGAATGGGTTCAGCTTATTGACCGGGCGTAACCTCAATCGCATGGATGTGCAGTCCGGAAGGAATGTTTGCCTGCTTGGCTATGATGTGGCAAAGAAATTATTCAGGGAAGGAGTGGAGCGATCGGTGAATGCAGTGGTGCGGATCAATAATATACCTTATCGTGTACTGGGCGTGCTGGAAAGCCGGGGCTCCTCTTTTGGTTTTAGCCGTGATAATGTGGTTATATCGACCTATACAAATGTTGACAGGAACTTTCCTTCCAGTTTTTCCTTTGTGGTTGGCATAATGACCAATGACCTGTTGAAAGTAACAGAAGCGATGGGTGAAGCGGAAGGTGTTTTCAGGGGAGTTAGGAAGCTGAATACTACCGAAGAAAATAATTTCGTGATCGACCGGAGTGACAGCATAGCAGAAAAAGCAATGAACAGTCTTCGTTTTCTTACCGTATCGGCGACGGTGATCGGTCTTATTACCCTTATCGGTGCAGCGATTGGACTGATGAATATTATGCTGGTGGCTGTGTCGGAGCGAACCAGGGAAGTAGGTCTTATCAAAGCCATCGGGGGAAAAAGCCGGATGGTAAGCAGACAATTTTTGTTTGAGGCGATCATAATTAGTGTAATGGGAGCCATCTTCGGCATCATACTGGGGATAGGGGTGGGGAATTTATTCTCCATTGTCCTCGATACCGGCTTTGTGGTACCCTGGAATTGGGTATTGTATGGCATAATCATTTGTACGATCGTGGGTCTGCTTGCCGGTTTATACCCGGCTCTCAAAGCGGGGCGTTTAAACCCTATTGAGGCATTGCGATACGAATGAATGGGCTTGCCATTTTTTGACCTTTCGGGGTATCATGAATTTCCCATCAAATTATCAATCAGGGACTTGTTTCATATAAAAAAATCCTTAACTTGACCCTCCCGCTTAGCAATACATTGCGGATTTAAGCACCGCGGTAAATATGAAGGGTGGGGATTTTTGTATAATGTTTTTTCTTAGCATTGTACAATTGAAGGTCATTATTTCTAAAAATTCAAAAACTAAAAATCAAGATCATGGCAGAGATTAAACCAACTGCATCGGTTAAGGCTACTTCTGTTCAACCAAAGAAAAGCA
>DATLCB010000015.1:0-4367 GCA_035526625.1 Chitinophagaceae bacterium | reverse complement strand
TGCAGGCTTTATAGCAAACCGCATAGCATTTAACCAACCCTCTGGATCCGGCGGACAGAAGTCTTTTTCCCGGTTTATTATCCGTTTATCGATCGTAGCCACCATTATCAGTGTGATGGTGATGATCATTGCCCTTTCACTGGCCAATGGTTTTAAGGAAACTGTGAGCCAGAAAGTGTTCAGCTTTATCGGGCATATCCGTGTATTGGAGAAGGAGCCCGACAAAGCGATCATTTCTGAAGAAACACCGATCATAAAAAACGATACAGTAGTTGCCGCCATTCGCAGGCATCCGGAAGTGAAAAGCATACACCCCTATGCCACCCGCTACGCTATCCTGAAAACCAAAGAGGAGATAGAAGGTGTACTAATAAAAGGTTTTGACAGCAGTTTTGACTTCAGCAATTTCAAAAGTTTTATGCTGGAAGGAAGACCCATGCAATTCAATGACAGTAGCTACAGCCGTGAAATAATGCTTTCAGCAGGTACAGCTTCCAGGTTGAAATTAAAATTGAATGAACGGGTCCTGATCTATTTTATCCGGCCAGATGGCAGCCTGCGCCCCGATAAACTTACCGTAACCGGCATCTTTAAAACGGGTATAGAAGAATATGACAAGACATTCGCGATAGGCGACATGAAACTCATACAAAGGTTGAATGAATGGGACCCTGATGAAGTAGCGGGATATGAGATATTCCTGAAAGACTATAAACAAATAAAAAAAGTATCTGATGAGATCTACGAGGAGGATGGTTTCCCTGCAACATGGAATACAGTGACCGCTCAATCCCTCTCTTACAATATTTTTGACTGGCTCAAACTGCAGGATAAAAATATTATTGTCCTCATTATCATCGTTGCTGCCGTAGCTTTTATCAATCTCATCACCTGCTTCCTGATACTGGTACTGGAAAGAGTAAGAATGATCGGGATCCTTAAATCGCTGGGTGCTACTGACTGGACGGTACAAAAGATATTTCTCCGCCACGCCGCGATCATCGCTGTTACCGGCATCATCATTGGAGCAGCCCTCGCCCTTGGCCTCTTATGGCTGCAAGAAAGCACAGGTTTCATCCGGTTGAAAGAAGAAGCTTATTATGTTAATACCGCCGCGGTAAAGATCATCTGGTGGCAGGTAGCAGCAGTATGCTTCGGCACACTCGGAATATGCTTCCTGGTATTGATGATCCCTTCTCTATTGGTAAAAAAAATACAGCCGGTGAGGGCGGTACAGTTCCGCTAGAATGTAGAGCAGAGAACCACCGAATAACGCATTTTGAAGTAAGAACGTCTACTTCATCATTTGATATTCTTTGTTCGATATTCATTATTCAAGAGAGGTGCGAAAGTATTATCCCGGCAGCTACGGCAGCATTCAATGATTCAGCATTTCCTTTTTTGGGTATCGTGATCCTGGTATTCGCCCGGTTCAATAAAGCGGGACTGATACCCTTCGATTCATTGCCGATGATAATGATCCCTTCTGTTATCCTTTCCATTTCTGTTATGTCCACCCCGCCGAGCATCGCCGTGTAGATAGGAACATCTTTTTGTTCGGCTAGCCATGAATGAAGTGCCGTATAACAAACATTGACCCTGGCGATACTTCCCATGGTTGCCTGTACAACTTTTGGATTATACAGCTCCGTTGAATCCTCACTACAAATGACCTGCCCGATGCCAAACCAATCCGCAATGCGGATGATGGTACCTAGGTTGCCCGGGTCTTGTATACCATCGAGGACAAGGGTAATGCTATCTTTGGTGATCATCACTTTATCCTCTTCAAATTGCTGAACAAGCGCCAACACTTTATTGGGTGTGCTCAGCTGTGAGATACGTTCTAATTCCTGTTCCGATATCTCGGTGCAGTTTACCTGCTTAACCCATACAGTATTCTCTTCTATCCATTCTTTCAATGCAAAGATTTCCCTGATAGCTTCCTTTTTTGCCTGCAGGAGTTCCGTTACGATTTTTGGTCCCTCGGCAATGAATGTTCTCTCTTCCTGACGGAATTTTTTCTGGCCTAAAGTTTGGATATATTTGAGCTTTGATTTAACAAGCATACCACCTAATTATAGTAATGTTTACCGGTCAGCTATTCATGCGCAGGGGTTTCCTGCATATTGCCTGTGCCGCTATCTTTATTTTTCTCTTTTCCTCCTGCACCACTTTTATAAAAAACTATCCCCGTAACAAGCCTTTTGTTTATAAAACAAATATCAATGTTATCGGCAACTTTACAAGCGAAGAAAAAGAAATCCTTACCACCCGCCTCAAAGCCCAGTTGGATGACAGTATGAAAGTTAGGTCGGTGTCAAAGATATTGTGGAGCGTAATGAAGAACCCGCCGGTTTACGATAGCATCAATGCTGATAAATCCACGATTTATATGCGGAGCCTGTTGGTTGCATTGGGGTATTTCAAAGATACGATCACTTATAAAGCAGTAGTGGATTCGTCCCATAAAGACCAGTATCGCACTACGGTCGATTTTAATGTTACTCCCGGGAAAGTAGTTCGCATCGATTCCTTTGCTTATAATATCAAACAGGCGGAAATGCAAAGCCTTGCCACGCAAAGCCCCGGCATTGTTAAAAAAGGAGATCCTTTTGCCAAAGCCGCAATTTCGCTGGAGCTGGACAGACTGGTCGAACTTTATCGTAATAACGGCTATATGCGTTTTGGAAGAGAGTTACTGATCGGTCTCTGGGATACACTGGATATCGAATTGCTCGAACCCACACTTGATCCGCTGGAACAACTGGCACTCCTGGAAAAATTAAGAGCAAGAAGAGAAAACCCTACAGCCGATCTGGAAATAAGGCTGCGTCCGGGCTTTGACAGCACCAAACTGACAAAATATTATGTAGGGAATATAACCGTTTACCCCGATGTACCCATTGACACGACCGGTTTTGCGAGGAAAGAAGTGTTGGCGGCTCCTACTATCAGGGTCATCTCTTACCAGAATATGTTCAAACCAAAGATCTTTCCCCCTAACATTTTCCTTCGTCACAATGAGGTCTATGATCAGCGTAATTATTTAAGGACGATCAACCGTTTTAATTCGCTGAATGCATGGCGGCTAACCAACATCGAACAGGTGCCAAGAAAGAATACAGATACTGCCGACTTTGTGATACGGCTTACCCCTGCAAAAAAATATTCTTTCGTCGCCAACCTCGAAGGAAGCCGCAATAACAATGCTGTATCCGGGAATTTATTGGGTATTGCTATCAATGCGGGTTTGCAAAACAGGAATTTCGCCCGTGCTGCCAACCAGTCAAGCACCAATATCAGGTTCGGTGTAGAAACCGGAAGGGATACAGCCACCGATGTAAAATTCATCCAGACAAGACAGTTAAGTATCAATCATACTTTTTCTTTTCCGCGACCCATCCCACGTATGAAGTGGCTGCCGGAGAATATCCGTAACAGCTTCCGCACCGTACTTGCCTTTAATGCCGCGCTTACAGAAAGAAGGGAATTGTATAACCTGAATACCGTAAATGGTTCCTGGGGTTATGAATTTCAATGGGGCAGGAAGTTCATGACGTTGCGTTTCCCTAATATAGAATACTCCTCTTTCAGATCACAGCCACGGCTTGATACGATCTTTAAATACAATCCATCTATCCGGAATATATTCTCTGACGGACTGATTTCTTCCATGATGGCTGGCGTTCGGGTAACAGGTGGCAGGAAGAAGAATATCAACAACCTGACTTTTAATGTAGAAGTGTCCGGGCTTTTATTAGGCCTTATAAAAAATAAATTCCTCGATACCAATCTTTATCGTTTTATCAAAACTGACCTTGATTTTGCACAAAAGATAAGTTTGGGCAGGTCAGCATTGGTGCTTCACGGATTTATCGGTATCGGTTACGCATTTGAATCTACTGCCAATGAGAATAAGCGCTACAATCTTCCTCTGCTACGACAATATTTCGCAGGTGGACCTAATAGTATGCGGGCATGGGGGTTGCGTAAATTGGGGCCCGGTTCTTCCATCAAGGATTTTGGTACTACCGGCCTGCCCGATCGTTATGGGGATTTGCAGCTTGAAGGTAATATTGAATACAGGTTCCCTTTTATTAAGGCATTTGGGATAAATATTGAAGGCGCTGTATTTACCGATATCGGTAATATATGGTTTGTAAAAAAACCCGCCTTAAGACCGGCAGAAGAAGTTTTTAATTTTAATCGTGTAGGTACTGACCTTGCTGTGGGAGTGGGAACCGGTTTTCGTATCGATCTCAGCTTTTTTGTGATACGGCTGGATTATTCCATTAAAGCAAAAGATCCAAGCCCTTCTCCTGTAAATGCCGCGATACAAAACAAATGGTTTGGCTATAAAAAAT
>DATLCB010000014.1:0-26070 GCA_035526625.1 Chitinophagaceae bacterium | reverse complement strand
TTAGCTCTCGATATAGACACTCTTCTTTCTTCCATCGGTTGCCGCATTACTTCCAGCACGGTCCTTTTGAATTCGGGCAATTCATCTAAAAATAAAACGCCATTATGCGCCAGCGAGATCTCACCGGGTTGTGGTATACCGCCGCCACCGACCAGCGCCACATCAGAAATAGTATGATGTGGCGAACGAAATGGCCGTTTGGATACAAGCATGGAATTTTCCGGAAGCTTGCCGGCGACAGAATGGATCTTGGTCGTCTCTAATGCTTCCTGTAAACTCAACGGAGGAAGGATCGTCGGTAATCTTTTTGCCAGCATGGTCTTGCCGGCACCCGGCGGTCCGATCAAAATAGCATTGTGCCCACCAGCGGCTGCGATCTCCAGCGCCCGTTTGATATTTTCCTGTCCTTTCACATCGGCAAAGTCGATCTCGAAATCATATTGCGAATGAAAGAACTCTTCTCTTGTATTAATTATCACCTGCTGCAATCCTGTTTCTCCTTTCTCAAAAAAATCGATCACTTCCTTGATATGATCAGCGCCGTAAACCAGGAGACTGTTCACCATGCCCGCTTCTTTTGCATTTCGTTTGGGCACGATCAACCCTTTGAAACCTTCCTTTCTTGCCTGTATGGCGATCGGTAGTGCGCCTTTGATGGATCTTATCTCGCCATCCAGTGATAATTCACCCATAATGACATAATCACTTAATGCCTCACCATTGGATAGTTGTTCTGAAGCTGCGAGTATGCCTAATGCGATCGGGAGATCAAAAGCCGTCCCGCTTTTTTTTATATCTGCCGGTGCCATGTTCACTACTACTTTTGTGCGGGGCACATCATACTGGTGACTTTTGAATGTGCTTTCGATCCGCTGCAAGCTTTCTTTCACGGCATTATCGGGCAAGCCAACGATCATCGGGTCCTTGCCGCTTTGAAGACTATTCACTTCTATGGTGATCGTGATCGCCTCCACGCCATACACAGCGCTGCCAAATGTCTTAACGAGCATGAGGGAAGATAAATAGAATAGGAACGGGGAAAACAACGGGAATTGCTGTATTATTCTCAGTTGTTAGGTTTTACGGTAGTCTCTGCAAGAAGTGAAGTACTATAATCTGCATCGACCTGAAGTATTTCAGATTTTACAAGAAAATAAAAGGTTTCAACTCTTTTGGTTATTTGAAGTTGTTCAGACTTATTCTTCCTTAAACCAGAAATTAGCAAAAGGTCCAATGGGAATTCAAAAATTTCATTTTGCATTTGTTCAACAGTGATCGCAATTTTTCCATCTTTTTTAATGTTGTTCCATGTGATCTTCAAAGCTGGATTTTCATTCGTATACAGCCATTGTTTAAAGAATTGCCCCAGATCTTTTCCTGAATTCTTTTCAAATATTTTTTGCAGGTCCTTTGTATCTGCATTCTTACCAGCGTAAGCAGCATAATAATCACGGATGCTTTTGTGAAATACTGAATCTCCCAATTGCCGGCGCAGCATGTGCAATATCCAGCTACCTTTCTGATAGCTGTTAGCGTTAAGCAATTTCATATAATTGGAAACGGTATCCACGACAGGCCGCTTCTCTCTTTTTACAAAATCAAGCACGCCATCCCTATCATCTTTCATGCGCTTGTTCAAGCTATCTGTTCCATATTTAGCTTCCATGTACATATGTGTCAGGTAAGAAGCAAAGCCTTCGCTAAGCCAGAGATGCGCAAAGCTTTTCTCTGTCGCCATATCACCAAACCACTGGTGAACGATCTCATGCGCCATCAATGATTCATGCGACTGTTTGCCATCTACGGAATTCTCAAAATAAAAGATAGCGCCGGCATTCTCCATGCCGCCGAAGATCGTCTTCGATTGTACATTGGCCAGTTTCTTATAGGGGTAAGTCCCAATATAATCATTGAACCACTGAAGGATGTTCACGGCGGGCGCATAATCATAGAACCCCGCTGCTTTATTATCTGCAAAAACCCAGCTGCTTACTGGTATGCAATTATTGACCATGCCCGCATGTTGCACAGCAAATTCCGCCACACCGATCACCATTACCTTGGTGGGGAGCGCTACATCTTCTTTCCAATGCGTTAATTTTTTGTTTCCCGGTAAATTGGTTTCTTCAAGTTGAATACCATTGGATATTACCTGGTATGGCGAAGGTGCTGTAACGATGAATTCTACCGTTGCTTTATCCCAGATCTCGTCGTTGCAGGGTATCCAGTTATGTGCACGGTTGGGCCAGTTATCGGCAAAGAATGTTTTCTTGTTGAATTTATTCTTTGAAATGATCAGCCCGTCGGAAGGAATGCCATGATAATAGACAGTAATGATATCGGTGTCACGGGCACTATTCCTCCATTTCTCTACATTATATGACCAGCTGATCTTCTTATTGGCATGATAGACCCTTGGTTCATGATCTATCCAGTTCGTTCGCGGTAAAATAAGTGTAGTGTTCCTATTGCGGCTGCGTATACTATCGAGGATCATCCCTTTCCCTTTTGCATCAAGATCAGTAAGATCGAACTGCAACAGGTTTTGTTTTGTAGGAAAGCTTACTGTTATCGCAGCTTTACCATAGATAACATCTGTCTTATCATTCAATTCAATACTGTACTGATAATGCAACACATCCATATCCTGTGCTGTTGCACCATAAACGGCAGCAATAAAGAACAACAAGAGCAACTGTTTTTTCATGGGCTACAAATTAAGAATATATCCAGCCTTTCTTCGGGTCATTTCACCAAATCATCCTGTTATTTGACGCTTATTTATAAGTGGTAGTTGCGGGATGAAAAGATTGCCAGGAATGCCAGAATTCCTGGTGAGCCTGTACGGTTCTTAATTGTGTTCCTTTTAACGAACCGTCAATGGCAAGTCCTTCAAAGTTCCATTTCGAACCTGTTGTGAGATCTTTCATGCCTAAACTATCTGTTGTAAATACCAATGTTTGAGATATACGCTGGAATAACGCCTGGACCTCGACCGTACGATCCCATACATGGAAGGAAGCATTGTCGGGTTCCACTACTATGACCACAGGTAAGCCGGTCAATGAATCATTGATCAGCTTTTTGGATAAAAGATCGTTCCAGTCATACGCCTTTTCAGTTTTATTATGCTGAATGCCTACCACCCATGATTTGAATTTCCAGGAACCAGGGTCTCTTTTTTCCAGCCCGCTTTTAATAGTTCCGATATCAAAGCCCACCAGTTCCTTATATCTGTCAGCGAATGCTGGGTCAGGTTGCATAACCAATGAATTGGGATTGGAACGAATCCATGCCCCAAGCCGCATTTGTTGTGAAGGGAGCTCAGTAAGTTTCTGCCCTTTCATTTTTCCGGTAACAGCTTCACCGGTAGCTTGTCTCCACCAGCTCTTTGTCGTTTTATCCTCGAACATTGCATTAAAATGATCCATGCCCACTAACCGAAAGCTTTCTTCCTTACCATTTACGACAGGACTAAAAACACGACCTGTACGGCAAACCGTGCAATAAGTGATGATGACCGGTTTGCCGCCAATAGTATCCTGCACCTGGTGATGATACCCGATGATCTCGATAGGGTACGCTTTTGATTCATTATTAATAGTAACGCCTACCACCAGTTTATCTTCACCGATCTTATTTACCCCGGCAGTTGCCATGACCTTATTCTTTGGCTGGAGGAACATTTTATCTGCCAGGAACTTAAAATTGACCATGTAGAAAATACCAGCATATAAAAGCATTCCAAAAATAAAAACGACTTTCTTCCAGTTCTTCCAGCGGGGAAAGGAAAGATAAGCGCCATAGCCTACCATCAGCAAAGCGAAAAGCCGGATAAAGAATATATACTTATGTAAAAAGTAAGCGATAGAAATCGTATTGTTGCGTTGACTGCCGGGGAAGGGCATGATAAAATATACTCTCAGTATCTCTGCGGCAAACAGGAGCAGCAGGCCAAGGGGGATAAGCAGTTTCTTCATAACTATTTTTTGAACCACATAGACATTTAGTACATAAAGGGGGCACATTAGGTCTATGTGAAAACTATGTATCTATGTGTCTATGTGGTTCGCTTTTAAGTAGGGGATGAATTTACAAATTCTCCAGCATCTCCACCACTTTCTCCCTTTTAAGGATCACATAGCCGATGCGGTCGTTGCTGATACCTTCTTTTAGCTGGTAGCTGAACTGAAGTTGCTCATCTTCTACATTGGTCTCGAAATAGCGAAAAGAAATATTGGGGTAAGGTTTTAATTCTTCGCCGATCTCATAAAGGTGCGTGGAAAGGATAAATAAAGAATTCTTGATCTTTATCAGGCCTTTGATAACGGTTAGCGAACATTTCATCGCATCCTGTACATTGGTGCCTTTGAACAGTTCATCGATCAGCACCAGCCATTTTTTACCATCGTTTATTTTTTCCACTGTATTCTTAACCCGCTGCACTTCATTAAAGAAGAAACTTTCGCCTTTAGCTATATTATCTTCTACGTTGATATTGCTTAAGAGACCATCGAATAAAGTAAGCCGCATCTTCGCTGCGGGCACACCCATCCCGATATGCGCAAGGAATACGGCAGAACCTAAAGCTTTTATCAATGTACTTTTCCCCGCCATATTAGCTCCTGTCAAAAAAAGAAAATGATGTTCGGGGTTCATTTGCAGATCATACGCTACTGGTTGGTGTAATAGTATATGGTATAGACCTTTTGCATCTACAAGAGGAGTGTCTTGTTCGGCAAACTCCGGGAAGCTTAGGTCAAAAGTTTTTACTGCCACTGCCATGGAGTACCAGGCATCAAGACGGCTGTAAATGTCAATTAGTTCAAAGATGTTGTTCTTATATCTGCCACGAAGATGATAACCGAAGTAAAGGTTTTGTTGTGTTGTAAATCTCTGGCGTGGTTCAGAATCAGAAAGTTTTCCGAGGGGTTCTTCTTTTAGCATGCCATTGATCCGGTCAATATAGATCTTGATAGCAGGAGGGAGGCTAACCCCTTCGAGTAAACCGGCAATATTCTTTAGCCCCCGGAAAAAATCTGCAAAATGCCCGACAGAATATTTAACCATGGCGTGATCCTCGCTGTGCAGCCATTTATAGGTAAGATTATTCAAAGAAGCAGGCGCTTCGCTAATGGGATCCAGGGCATAATCCAAAAATTTCTCCATCACCAGTATCGTTCCATTGCTGATATCCGTAGGCCAGTCCTTCACATGTTCCATAAATGTGCGAATGACCTTTTGCGTCCCCTTTATCTTATCCAGATTATCATGCGGTTCGCTGAAGAATTTACGCAGCCATTCCCTTCCACCCACGGTCCTTGTAAAATTGAGCTTATGAAAAATAGAGAACTCCTCCTCCTGGTGGAAGATAGAGATGTCGTTGAAAGATTGTTTGTCTATTTGCATACGCGTATAGATAAAAACTAAAAGATAACAGATAAAAGTTCCTTATGTGCCGGTTGCTGAAAGTAAGCCCTGGATCACTTTTATCTATTAGTTATTATCTTTTATCTTGTAAAACTTAATCGCTGTCCCATTGTCTCGTTCCATTTGCCCTCGTCATACACAAGGTTCCCGCTCACAAACGTCTGGCATATAGATGCAGGGAACGTAAAATTCTCTAACGGACTCCAGCCACATTTATATAAAAGATTCTCTTTGGTCACCGTAACAGGCTTATTCATGTCCACGACGACGAGGTCGGCAAAGTAACCTTCGCGGATATATCCCCGGTCCTTTATTTGAAAACAATCAGCTACAGCATGACTCATTTTATCCGCGATCTTCTCTAATGATATCCGGCCCTGGTCATGGTAATGTAACATTAAGGACAGGGGATGCTGAACCAGTGGAAGTCCTGCATGCGCTAGTTCATAGGGGGACCTTCCTTCATATCCTTCCCGGGGAGGGAGGGCGTCTGTGAGATGTTTTTCCTCCAATGTATGCGGTGCATGATCGGTAGCGATCACATCGAGCCGGTCATCGAGCAGTGCCATCCACAATGCTTCTTTATTATGCGGCGCTTTAATGGCCGGGTTACATTTTATCTTATTACCCAGTGTTGCATAATCATCACTGGAAAAATGAAGATGGTGTACACATACTTCAGCGGTAATGCGTTTCTCCTTCAGCGGGAACATATTGGTAAAGAGTTGCAGTTCTTTTTCCGTGCTGATATGCAGTATATGTAACCGGGTGCCATATTTTTTGGCGATCTGTATGGCATAGAGGGATGACTCGTAACAAGCCTCTTCGTCACGTATGACGGGATGGTCAGCTGCGGTCAGCACTTTCCCGGACGCTTTTATTTTTTCAAGGTTCCGCTTGATGATGCTTTCATCTTCACAATGTGTAGCGATCAATACTTCGCAATTACGAAAGATCCTGTCTAGGGTGTTTGGGTTATCCACCAGCATATTACCGGTGCTGCTGCCCATGAATATTTTTACGCCACAGATATCTTTTCTTTTATCGTTGGTACGCAGCACTTCATCAACATTATCATTTCCAGTGCCCATGAAGAAAGAGTAATTGGCAAGTGAAGTGTGCGCAGCGATGTCATACTTATTTTCCAGTAATTCCTGCGTCAGTGCGTTTGGAATTGTATTCGGCATTTCCATAAAACTGGTCACACCGCCAGCTACGGCTGCCTTTGACTCAGTGGCAATCGTCGCTTTATGCGTTAATCCCGGTTCCCTGAAATGCACCTGGTCATCGATACACCCAGGAAATAAAAATTTGCCGGTGCCAACGATCTCGGTGCCTTTCGTGTCGATCCGCGGATCGATCTTTTCGATCCTTCCATTTCTTATCAACACATCTGCATGTTGAATCTGTCCTTCGTTGACGATCTGTATATCCTTTATCAGGTATTTTTGCATATCTTGTTGAGCGAATCTTTTGAATCAGATAGGGATAACGTAGGTTTCACGCAAAGACGCCAGGATTTTTAGACGCAAAGAAGAAATAATGAAGATCCATTGCGACTTTGCGAGAATATCCTCATACAGATTCCCCATAAACCAATACCCATGCAATTTAAACAAATTCGCTCCCGAGCCCTAAAGGGAATTTTTTATTTCTTTATACCAGCCGTTTTTTTTATCTCTCAAATTGCTGAAGCGCAAACTACTTATTTACCTCCTGGTGATAAAGCGAATATCCTGATGGAGCGCTTCGAGATAAAAAGCCGTAAAGATTCTTTTTTTAATTTCTCCAAAATAAAACCTTTCAGCCGCCGGCATGTCATCAATGCGGTCGATCATTTTACCATGACGCCGGGTGTCAAACTTTCTAAAGTAGACGCCTATAATGTTAGGAGCTTGTACATGAACAATATGGAGTGGGTGCCAGAAGGGGACCGGGCCAAATATGCCAGCAAAAAACCCATCTGGAAGAATTTCTATAAATCGCCTGCCAACCTTTACGAGGTCCATGTAAAAGACTTCGATCTTATTGTCAACCCGGTCATTCAGGTCAGCATCTCCAAGGAAAGTAACAGTGATGAGAACCTTTTTCTGAATACAAGAGGTGTGTATGTCCGGGGTAAGCTCGCCAACAAGATCGGTTTCTATTCTTACATCACCGACAACCAGGAGAGGGATCCGGCTTATGTAAGACAATGGGTAAGTGATCGCAGAGCAGTACCGGGGCATGGTCTGTATAAAACATTCAAGACTCCAACGGGGCTCGATTATTTTGAAGCAAGAGGTTATTTCACTTTCAATATCACCAAATACATAGATGTGGCGTTTGGTTACGACAGGAATTTCATAGGTGCTGGTCACCGTAGTTTACTGCTGAGTGATTTTGGCACGAACAATTTATTCTTAAAGCTGAATACAAGGATCTGGCGATTGAATTATCAGAATCTTTTCATGGAGCTGCATTCCTCTATTCCACCATCGGCTACGCAACTGGTGCCTAAGAAATATGCAGCCATGCATCATCTCGATATGGCGATCACCAAATGGCTTAATGTAGGATTGTTCGAAGGCGTAATTTTCGGCCGGCAGAACAAATTTGATTTTGGTTACCTGAATCCCATTATCTTTTATCGTTCGATCGAGCAGCAGAACGGAAGTTTTGACAACTCCATCATTGGTTTGGATTTTAAAGCCAACCTGCCGAAACGGATACAACTATACGGCCAGTTGATGCTCGATGAGTTCCTGTTAGCCGAGATAAAAGCGAACCGTGGCTGGTGGGCCAATAAATTTGGCATACAGCTCGGCGCAAAATATATAGATGCCTTTAATATCAGCAACCTCGATCTGCAATTGGAACATAACCGTGTTCGTCCTTTTGCTTACTCACATTATGACTCTGTTGCCAACTACACACACTATAATCAACCACTGGCGCACCCGCTCATGGCTGGTTTTAGCGAGACCATTGGTATTGCACGTTACCAGCCCGCGCCTAAGTGGCTGATCGTTGCGAAAGCGATCATGTACGAGCAGGGTAGGGACAGTAGCAGCCGGAGCTTTGGTTCGAATATTTTTTTACCCAATGGTCCGCCTTACCGGCAGGGAGATTATGGTTATAATATTGGCAGCGGCTGGAACACGAAAGTGATCTATGGTTCTATCCTGCTTTCTTATGAATTGAGAGAAAATCTTTTTCTTGACCTCAGTGCTGTCGTGCGACGCCAGAAAACTACTACTACACCTTTAACGAGTAACAATACATCTGTTATTTCATTTGGGGTGAGATGGAATATGCAGCGAAGAGAATTTGAATTTTAATTGGCGGGTGGATCGTGTATCTCGCTGGTAAGTTTAGTAAAACCCATCACTTCGCCATCTTCATCGTGGAGTGCGGTAATAAGAATACTTCCCCAGAATACGCTCCCGTCCTTTCTTACACGTCTACCGATATGGCGGGCACGCCCTTCTTTTATTGCAAGGTTTATTAACTGTTCGGGCAGACCTGCCTGCCTGTCCTGCGGCAGATAGAATATGCGAAAATTCTGGCCGAGGATCTCAGATTCTTCATAACCTTTTATTTTTTTAGCTCCTAAGTTCCAGGACAGGATAGTGCCATCTATATCCATCAGGATGATCGCATAGTCCTGGATCTCTTCGATCATTTGCCGATGTAATTTTTCCAGCACCTCCTTTTTATCTCCCCTCATTATCAATAAAGGTATTTATATTTAGAATAAGGAGCTACGCTTAGTTTCTAAAAATTATTATGTACCATGGTACAAATATAAAATGCGGAACGATTTTCTCGCATCGGGAGATTAGTTACTCAACTATATTATTCATGGCATTAAAAGGAATATTACGTATCCTCTACTTATTGATTTTTTATCACTTCGCCTTCTTTCATTACGAAGTGAACATCTTTGATCGCATCGATATCTTTTGAAGGATCGTTTTTCAAAGCAATGATATCTGCCCGGTAATTTTGTTGTAGCACGCCGAGGCTTTTTTCCACGCCCAGGAGTTCTGCTGCATAGATTGTCATCGTTTGCAAAACATAGGAAGCAGGAATTTTTGCAGCTTTCCAGCTCTTTAAGATATCAAGATTTGACCCCACCCTGTTTTTCCCCGGCAGATCTATAATGATGTCGGTTCCAAATGCCATCTTCACGCCGATCTTATAGGCCCTGGCAAGACGATCAATAATTCGGTCGGTAATACTTTTCGCTGACCCTGAATCGATACCATAAGCGTAAAAATTATCGAATGTAAGATCTGTACCGACCAAAAAAGTGCCCCTGTCTTTCATCATCTGCAGCAGGCTGTCATGTAAGAAAAGACCATGCTCAATAGCATCAGCACCTCCGAGTATCACATTTCTCGCCGGGGGACCGTTGAAAACATGACAGGTCAACTTCAGACCCGCCCGGTGTGCTTCATCAGCAGCCGTCCTTATATTTTTCTCGGTATAGTAGTACGGCTGATCTCCCTGGACTATTTTGATACAATTGGCGCCGTAGTAAATATTCTTACGTATAGCTTTAATGATCTCATCATCGGTGTCGGCATCCAAATATTCAAACTGCCACATTTTCTCATTTTCAGGATTGATACCATTTGTTTGTCCACCGTAAGGAGCAATGATCTTCCCGGAATAAAAAATGGTGGGTCCTTTTACCCAACCCTGCCGGATCGCTTTGATCACATCCGCTGTTGCATAGTTAGCGTCATTACCGATATCTTTTATGGTGGTGAATCCGCTCTTTAGTAACAACTCCGCATTATAAGCTCCCCGCAACGCCCTGAAAGCTGAACTCTCCGTGATATAAACGCCTTCCATGCCAGTGAATTTCCTGTAAGGGTAGTTGGAGGTTATATGAACATGGCAATCCATTAAACCCGGCAGCACCCAGGATTGGCTAAGATCGATCACCACATCATTTTTCCCGGGTGCCAGGTTGGGTCCTACCTGCGCTATCGTGTTATTTTTGATAATGATGACCTGGTTATCTATGAACTTTCCTGTTCGTGAATCAAAAAGATGGCCTGCCTTGATAACGGTGTTCTGAGCTTGTATAGAGAAGGGGAATATTAAGCCCAGGAAAAAATAAACAAGGCTTTGTATTGACTTTGATAATAAATTTTTCATGGCTAAATGTTTACTGTTACTAAATATACACAATACCAATATCTCAGGACTAAACCTTTATCTGCAATCTTATTTCAGTAAAAAAACCGGGGAGTAGATCTTCTGCCCTTTACCGTTCAAATGATAAGCATCTGCAAAGATGCCGTCGCCATACGACCTCAATTGATCATGGCTTCCAATAATAGGAGTGGAGAACCCTGTAGCTTTAAGTTTTTCCAGGAAAGCTATATGTATAGCTGCACAATTTTGATGGTAATCAGTAATAAAATCGGAACGACGAGGGGGATAAAAGGCTATAAAGGAAATCGTCTTGCTATTACATAGCTGTACGATCTTTTGGAGGTATTCGAATTGCAGATTGCTCCACCCGTATTTTTCCAACTGGAATTTTTTATGCACCGGGTCATCAAAGTTGGTAGGTACTTTATCCAATGTTGCACTGCCAAAATCTGGTGGGATAGGTTGACCTGTTGAGGCGTTTAGGGTTGAAGTAGAAACCCATGAGTTGAACAAAGCTTTATATCTTTTCGGGAAGAACTGGGGGTCATGTTCCAGGCTGTATCTTCCAGCGGTCATCAGATCCATGTCAAGGTAGAGATAACTATTCCTGTTCTTATAATAGGTCTTTACAAAGATCCAGGGGTCGATACCATAGTAAACTTTTGTCACATTTGTCAGATCAGTGTGCTTTAGTATAAAGTAAGTTTCAACGGGATCTCTTGCATCGGCAGCTAGATTAATAAATGACAGTGAGTCATTAGATAGTTTATTCAGTAAAGTGCAACTCAAACCATACTTTATACTCGAACTTCCCAATAATAAAACTTTGTTGGTATGCCTTACCTGTGTTACCCACCGGTAAGTAGTGCCACTGTTCTGAAAGATCTTCTCCAGTTTTTTTTCTGATAACAGACCCTTTTTGTGAATAGTAATGTCCAGCTCCAGCAATACCAAAGCCAGCAGCGGTAAGATGCTGAAACGAAGCAGTGCGTATAGAAATTTTCTGATCATCAGAACTGGAAATATATAAAAGGTTGTTCCCTGCCACCTTCAAAAAATATCAGCAGCAGCAGGAAATAATAAAAGCCCCGGCGGGCATACCGCGGCCATTTTAAACCCGATCTTTCAATAGCATATAAATTTTCGCGGCCAAGCCATTCCACGATCAAGGCAAAAGTGATCAGCAGCAATAATTTTCGGGGCAGTACTTCGGGAATGGTGAAAAGCGAAGATGAAAATATGCCGCTGAAAATATTGCCGGCATGATTGATGTCATTTGCCCTGAAAAAGATCCACGCTAGTACGGTCAGCAGAAATGTAATTAGGATACCGGTAAATTCTTTCGCTGTTGGAAAAATCCTGCCCGGTGCCACATTGCCGAGATGACTCCTGTTTTTATTCAATAAAAGCAAGGGCAAAAAATAAATAGCATGCAAAGCACCCCAGGCAATGAACTTCCAGTTGGCGCCGTGCCAGAAACCGCTGAGGAGAAATGTAATGAATGTATTCTTAACGACCCTCGCTTTGCTGCCCCTGCTTCCGCCAAGAGGTACATAGAGATAGTCACGAAACCAGGTGGACAAAGAGATATGCCAGCGCCGCCAGAACTCGGCAATATCCCGCGAGAAATAAGGAAAGGCAAAATTCCGTTGCAGATCAAAACCAAAAAGACGGGAAGTGCCGATGGCGATATCTGAATAGCCCGAGAAGTCGCCGTATATCTGTAGTGCAAACAAGAAAGCACCCAATAGCAGTGTGCTTCCCGAGAAAGTCGCAGAACCATTAAAAATGGTATCCACGAACTGCGCGCAATTATCAGCGATCACCATTTTTTTGAACAGTCCCCATAGTATCTGCCTCATCCCATCTACAGCCCTGGCATAATCAAAATGCCGCTTTGTATAAAATTGCGGCAGGAGATGAGTGGCCCGTTCGATGGGTCCTGCCACTAACTGCGGGAAAAAACTTACAAAAGCCAGAAAGGAAATAACATCATGGGTCGGTTCGAGTTTACGCCGGTACACATCAATGCCATAGCTCAGCGACTGGAAAGTGTAAAAGCTGATACCAACAGGAAGGATGATATTCAAACTATTGGTCTGGATCGGCATTCCAAAAAAACTAAAGGCTTCCGCAAAACTGTCAACGAAGAAATTATAATATTTGAAAAAACCAAGGAGCCCAAGGTTACAAATGATGCTAAGGACAAGTAAGATTTTCCTTTGCTGCGGGCGTTGTTCTTTTTGTAAGCCCAATCCGACAAAATAATCAACCAGTGAGCTAAAAAGAAGAAGAGAAAGGAACCGCCAATCCCACCAGCCATAAAAAACATAACTGGCTATTACAATGAATGCATTTTGCAGGCGCAGGTTCCGCTGCATAATAAACCAGTAAAGCAGGAATACTATGGGCAGGAAGATGGCGAAGTCAAGGGAATTGAAAAGCATTTAATCTTTTTCTGGTGGAACAGACTAAAGATAGAAGATGTTTTGTTTTTCACGCAAAGCCGCCAGGAAATACAGAGGGCGGAGTGATCGAAATTATCTGCGTCTTTACCTTTGAACTTTGCTCCTTTGCGTGAAACTATCCTTCAAGGTGAATACAGAACACGATCATCCGTGATTGAATTTTTTCAAACACGCTGGAGTAGATCAGGTTCCTGTCCCTTGCATGCAGGTCACGCAGGCCATTACTGATCTTTATTTCCGGGGAGAAGATAAAGCTATCAAAGAAGAAATTGAACCCGATCCCGAATTCCGGACCATAGTCGTATCGCTGGATCTTGATCAGGTCATCGGCTCTTTTAGCGCGGGCATTACTCGCCATATCAATATCAGCTTTAAAACCAGCGAGTGTATATACCCTGAAATTACCGATACGGTCGCTTTGGAATTTTAATTGAAAAGGAAAGGAGATGATAATGGACTCAACTTTTTTTACCACTTCGGTCTGGTTATCGGGATCCTGGAAATTGAGCTTATAAGAAATATTCCTTTCCATGAACATCAGCTGCGGATTGAACCTAAGTTGAAAACGATTGGACAAACGGGCTGTTGCTAATAGTCCGAGTGATAAACCACCGGCATTGGCAGGTTCAGCAACAAAAATGCTGTCGTCCATCAGGAAACGGGGATGAAGATGCGCATGAAAGCGGGCGAGGTTCACGCCGACCGTGAGACCAAAGTAATAAGGCTTGGCATCATGGTCGGGTTGATTTTGTTCGACCATGGAATATTGCGCTCTTGCTGTTGCCGCAAACAAGAGTTGGCTGGTGAACAAAACCAGTAGTATATATTTTAAAAAGGCTTTCTTCCGGAGTAAATACAACATATTCCTAAGGTAAGCGGTTGAAAACCGGCGTCGGTGTATCCCACTTTTTTTAAAATGTCAGTAAATAGATGGCGATCCGGAAAAGCATTGGCCGACTCACTGAGGTATTGATACGCCTCTTTGTTTTGCCTGAACCAGCGGGCCACTTGTGGCGCCACTATGCCCATGTACAGGTTATATAAACTTCTGACCGCTTTTCTGCGGGGTTTTGAAAATTCAAGGACCATCAGCCGGCCACCGGGTTTTAATACCCGCCACATTTCTGCAAGTCCTTTCTCCAGGTTTTCAAAGTTCCGTACTCCAAATGCCACCATCACGGCATCAAACGTATTTTCTGCAAAGTTTATTGCTTCGCAATCCCCCGCTTGTAATTGGATCTTATCTCCAAGCCCCTCTTTTTCAATCTTTTTTCTTCCTAATTCCAGCATACTCTCTGAGATATCGATGCCGTCTATCTTTACGGGTTTCAGGATCTTCCACGCCAGCAAGGCCATATCGGCGGTACCCGTGGCCACATCCAATATGTATTGGGGTTTATTTTCTTTCAGTATACGTATAGCTTTTTTACGCCAGCCTATATCTGTTCGTGCTGAAAGAAAACGGTTCAGCATATCGTACTTCGGGGCGATACGGTCAAACATTTCTGCCACCTGCACCTTCTTGTTCTTCTCAGAATCTTTGAATGGAATGATATGATCGTGGGGCAATGGGTTTGACATGGGAGAGCAAAGGTAAATAGTTTATAGTTTGTGGTTTGTAGTTTAGTTCTACAAGAAACGAGTTTGTATAATCCGAAGAACAAAATATATAAAGCTCAATATTTTCGGGTTTCCGGCAAAGACACTAAGTACTTAAAGAAAGACTAACAGTTTGTGGACTTTATGGGAAATAACTTGCAGCCGGCAGCTTGTAGCCTCTTCCTTGTACCTTCGCCCAATGAATATCACGTCTGCGAAATATATCATCAGCAGCGCTACGTACAAACAATGTCCGCCGGAAACAGGACCTGAGTACGCTTTTATCGGCAGAAGCAATGTGGGCAAATCTTCACTTATAAATATGCTGAGCGGGCAAACACGCCTGGCCAAGACCTCAGCTACTCCGGGGAAAACGCAATTGATCAATCATTTTGAGATAGTATCCGATAAAAAAAAGTGGTACATAGTCGACCTGCCAGGTTATGGTTATGCTACCGTTTCGCAACGTTCGAGGAACAATTGGGAGAACATGATCGAATCTTATATCCGCAAGCGGCAAAACCTCGTTTGTTTGTTTGTGCTGATCGACAGCCGGCATGAACCACAGGCGAACGACCTTGAGTTCATCAATAAGCTGGGAGAATGGCAGGCGCCTTTTGTGATCGTATTCACCAAAACAGATAAGAACAAGCCAGCCGTTACCATTAGGAATGTTGACGCATTTATTAAAGCGCTTGCCGAAAACTGGGAAGAAGCGCCCCGCTATTTCATAACCTCAGCAACTGAAAAAACAGGGAGGGAAGACATTCTAAACTATATCAAAGGACTGAACGCCAGCTTTGTAAAGCTTAAGCCATAAGAATACTCGGTTTGTGGTATATTTTATGTGATAATTATGCCTAATTTGCAGCCAGTTACATATTCAGTTATGAAAACTATCTTATCCGAAAGAAATATTGTGGTGATCCTGTTCGTAATGGTACTAATAACCTTTTCATTAGCACAGGAAGACAGCAAAAAAAAGTTGACAAAAATGTATTCTGGAGTCGCTTCAGAACCAAGTGCCCGTTTCATGGGCCAGGTTAAGACTGTGGATAATAAGACAGCATTACAGTCTGAACAGTAAACCTTATTGCGGGTTTATTTTTCTTTTGATCATTTTAGAAAAGTTCAGGGAGACAGTTCCGCTTGCGGAAGGACTTCCCGCATTTTTTGAAAGCTGTAAGAGGATCAGTTCACTACCTTATTGGCGCAACTGCTGCTCGCAAAAGCCTCGGGTTTTGCTTTAAAGGCAAAGCCCATTCCAAGGATATAACCCATGGCTTCCTTCAATGCATCATTGCTTTTGAAATGCGGGTTAGTGTTGATGTCGGCATGAACTTCCATATCCACATCATACACGGTGAACAGGTTGCAAAGCTCGTAAGCGATCTCGATGCTTTTAGCCACTTCCATCAGCATACGTTCCTTGATAGTGAACTGCTGCCGGGTCTTGTCATTATGAATGAACATAAAACCGCCGTGTCCTTCACGAAGGAAGACAATAACCGTAGCAAATTCTGTTTCCTGCCCTTTTACCTGTGAGTCGGTGCCGATGCAGACCTTCAACCGGTAGCCATTTTGCGTTTCCCGTCGGATCGCATTTTCAACAGCTTCCATAATTGGTAATTCGATAGGGTCGCCATTAAATTTTCTCCAGCGCATATAAAAAGAGGTTTTCCTAAGTTACAGGAAAACCTCTTAACTACAAAGGGGTACGGATTAATGTTCTGTTATCAGAACGGAAAAAAGTTTAATGACGAACAAATTTATCTGTCCATTGGTTGCTTTCGTCACTAAAGCGGATGAAATACATACCACCGGCGATGGTGGCCACAGGGATAGTGTTCATACCTGTCACGAGCTGACCTTTGGCCGTTTGTTTGCCACTTATATCATGAATTGAATAGTTATAATTGCCCGGGCTTGTCACCGTGATAGCTGAATTGACCAGGTTGCTCAACAGTTTCGGTCTTATATCATTTCCAATATTTCTCAGTGTAACGATATTGGAATAATAAGTATGACCATTATCAAAAGTTACTTTCAACCTGTACTGAACAGCATTGCTGATCTGTGGCGCATACATATAGGTCCGGTCAGGATTAGCTGGTTGGGTAACAGTGCTGAATGTTCTGCCATTGGTTGATATCTCCAGTATTTGCTCTACCACTTGTTCATCGGCATCGATGAGCCAGTTCAGGCGATGACGGTCAGCTACGAGAGAGCCCTGGAGTTCAAGCCTGCGCAAAGGCAATGTACTTTGCAGGAAGTTACCCTGTAATGAATAGGAACCAAGGCTCGCATAGTTGGGGGCATAGATATTTCCCTTTCCTTCTACTTTCAAGAAATAAGCACCAGGGGCCAGCGTAGTGTCTATTACGGAACTTAGCAAAGTTCCGGGATTATATACGTTGAGCTGATTGTGCGAGGAATTATAAAGTGTGATCTGCAGATCAAGGTCTGAACCTTCATTGCCTGTACCGACATTATAAGGGATAGCATTCAGTACCAAACGACCATTAGCAGGTTGTGTGAATTTGAATAGGTCCACATCAGTACTCTGTGTAACGACACCACTCACCGTAAACTGGTTGTTCACAAAAGGAGCGATAGTAGCCTGGTTCCAGGCAGCTGAATGATCATCTGGGCGGAAAGAGAAACCATTAGAAGTGGTGAGCACGGTAAGGTCACTCTGGTAGTTGGTACAACCATAAGGGTTCGGACCATTGTTCCAAAGTGTGAAATTCCTGTAATAACCTACACCCATGATCGGTGCCCAACCTATTTCGCCTGAACCCGTACCGTAATGGTAGTCTGATATTTTTACACAGTTCGCATCGTAATTGGCCTGGTGGTATAAACCTAATGTATGACCTGCTTCATGAGATGAAGCTTCGGATACGAATTTCACATTATATCCAAGTTGGCTGCTGAACACAAAACAGGGAGTATTATCACCCCAGGTAAAAGAGCCTACAAAGGAAACACCACCGGCAGCGCCATACCATTCCCAGGAAGTGGTAAGGATCACCCGCATCCTTTGAGCGAGTGGAGCTGCGAGATACTTGGTTGAGTCTGTAGTGACATTGATATTGAAAGGACGATAGTCCTCTGCGACCCTGTTGAACACCGAAGTGATCTGGGTATTATCCATGCCCGATGGATTACAAACGATAGGGCCGCTGAAGTTCCATGACGTATTGGCTACTGTGTGACCGTCAAAGTCGAGGAACAGCACAGCTGTCGCCGAGGGATAGCTGCTCATGAGCGGCACCTGGGCTTTAGCCGTACCCATGTTGAGCAGAAGCAGCAACATGAGGCTGTATTTATAAATGTTTTTCATACAAGGAGGATTTTAATTTTTTTCAATAGGTACAAACAAAAGGGACGGATATAAAAACGGGTCAGTTATTCATTAACAAGGTCATAGAAATTCTTTTTTACCAGGACATATTGACCATTCTGGTTTTGCAACTCGAGCAGGTCCCCATGCTTAAAGCTTATGATCCTGCCACGATAGGTTACACTGCCATCAGGGTTAGTGATCCTGGAAAGGGTGAACCGTGCTCCATTGAAATTCGTGGAGCGAATAACCATGCTTTGCAGGGTATTCTGGTTACCGGAAGAGATCACTTCTCCTTCAAACTGGAGATGGGTATCATCTGCAAACGCCAGGTTGGTAGCTTTACCCACACTGGTGTTGAACAGACTGGCCAGGTCAGCTGTGTTTACCTGGATCTTGTCAGGTAATTGGGAGAATAACTTTGGTTTGTTGTAATCAGGTTCATTGACAGGCACAGTACCCTGTGCGTAAGAACCTAAACTGCATAGCGCGATGCCGGCGCATAGTACGGCGGTACGAAGGTTTTTCATTTTGAACTTTTTTTAAAGTCAATTAGGATATTGTTCAGCAGTTAAAAAACTCAACTGCAGTTTTCAGTGGGGACGGTGATACAAGGTTTGTGAAAGTTTTAAAGACTTCCAAGTGATGAGAGGCAGATTGATCTAAGATTGAGGAGTAGTACCCTGAACGAATCGTAAAACTTCGAAAAGCAACGCTGTTGATCTACTAATTAATATTGATTTGTGCTTAGTAGTACCAGAGTGCAGGCCTGTTTTGAGGTAATTCCATGCTGTTTTGCAAGTTGTGCCAGGTCCTCATTTTCCGTACCTGGATTAAAAATGATACGTTTTGGATGCAGCGACACTATATAATCGTAATATTCTTTTTGATTAGTGGGGTTAAGATAAAGTGTTACCGTATCAATATTATCGAAACTATCTTTTTCTTTCGTAACTATAACATCTGCCACCTTCGTGTTTTTCCTCCCGACTGCTACGACGGGGTGACCATGACTCCGCAAACGCTGTATCGCAAGATAACTATAACGGGAAGGGTTGTCAGAGGCGCCCAGCACCAGTGTTTTCTTTTCACTCATATTACAAAGCTATGACTGCCTTTCTAAAACAAATGATATTGTTTACGGGGAACTTTATTAATTATTTCAGTAAAAGCATCTTTTAATAAGGGATACTTGAATGTGAAGCCACTTTCAAGAACTTTGGTCGGCACCACCCATCGGCTTTTTAAAACGAGTTCTGTTTCGGTACCGATCAGTAGCGCACCAACTTTTAGCATCCAGGTGTAGGCAGGTAAACCGAACTTATTCCCTGTAACTTTCCTGAGAATAGCCATAAATTCTTTATTACTCACCGGGTGAGGAGAGCAGCAATTATATACCCCACTCATAGTCTCGTGTTCGGCGGCCCATTCTATCATCCTGCAAGTATCTTCCACGTGGATCCAAGTAAACATTTGTTTACCGCTTCCCTGTTTGCCGCCAAGGCCAAACTTCAGTAAATTAAAATAGGGGATCAGTACACCACCGGGGCCCAATGTGATCGCCATCCTCAGCGCCACTTTCCGGGTAGCAGGAGTTGGCTGCCCGAAGAATGTCTCTTCCCATACATGGCAAACCCGTTCGGAAAAGCCATCCTGAAATTCTGTACTGTATTCATCCTGTGGCTTGTCAGGGGCATGGCGATAAACAGTTGCTGAACCCGCATTGATCCATAGTTCCGGAGGAGCAGTACATCGACGGATCGCCTCGCCTATTGCTTTTACGGCATTGACCCTGCTATCGAGGATCTCTTTTTTATTCTTTTTATTGTAACGGCAGTTAACGCTTTTACCGGCGAGATTGATGATAAGATCAGCCGCATTGATCTGTGCGACCCAATCACCGGCGGTACGACCATCCCATTTTACAAAGCTGGTGTTGCGCAGCTCTTCGGCGCTGAGCGAGTTATATTTATTACGGTTATTCTTTGCATCGGGTAATTGCCGGGTCAAAACAATGATGCTGTTCTCTTTTCCCCAGTATCGTATCATTTCCTGGCCGATAAAACCTGAGCCGCCTGCAATAACTATTTTTTTATCTTTCATCTTACTTAAACATCTTCATCAGCGAATTAACGAACCAGCTTTCCTCAGCTTTGATCATCATATCGAGTGTCTTGTCAGCCTGCTTTCCCAATTTTTTTATACTACTAACGGTATCAACAAAGGTCTTTACATTCTTATCTCTTTTATCTCCTTCGACCTCTTCAAGTTTGTCCAGCAATTGAAGCATGGGCTCGAGCTCTCTTTTCTTCCTCTCTTTTACGATCTGCTTGACTACTTTCCAGATATCTTTTTCCGCGGAAAAGAATTCTTTGCGTTCACCTGCCAGCAGCACTCTTTCCACGAGACCCCAGTTGATCAGTTCGCGGATATTCATATTGGTATTGCCACGGCTGATATTCAGTTCTTCCATGATATCGTCCTGCGTCATCGGATCCGGACTGATAAGGAGTAAGGCGTGTATCTGAGCCATGGTGCGGTTAATACCCCAATGCGTACCAAACGCCCCCCAGCTACTGATAAATTGTTGTTTTGCTTCTGTCAATTTCATGGGGCAAAGCTACAAGGCGTATTTTGAATTTTCAAAATTTATTGAAAGTATATTTCTAATGTCTATCTCCGGCAAATAAGTAATTTTAAACATGAAGAAATGCCTGCTTGTTCTATCGTTCCTTGCACTCTCTTTTTTTTGTGAAGCGCAACGGAAGCCCTTCCGGTTCGCTTTTATTTCTGATACACATATTGGCTCCCCCAACGGATCAGCTGAAGAGGATCTTCGCCGTACGGTAAGGGATATCAACTCAACACCCGGTGTAGCGTTTGTTGTACTAACCGGTGATATAACCGAACTGGGAACCAATGAAGAATTAAAACTTGCTAAGCAGATACTGGACGGACTTAAAATGGATTGGTACATCATCCCTGGCAACCATGACAGTGGTTGGAGTGAAAGTGGCGGCGTTATGTTCACTACTATCTTCGGGAATGATAAATTCAGCTTTGAGCATGAAGGCATTCGTTTTTTGGGTTGCGCTTCCGGTCCCTACGTTCGCATGAGTGATGGACATGTGCCCCGCGATGCCGTAAACTGGCTTGATGCTGAATTAAAGAAAACCACTCCTGGCCAACCCGTCATTTTCCTGAACCATTACCCGATCGATAATGGCCTCGACAACTGGTACGAAATAACTGACAGGCTACACCAGTATAATACATGGGCCATTCTTTGCGGGCATGGGCATGCAAACAAAGCCATGAACTTTGAAGATATACCCGGGGTCATGGGGCGGTCGAACCTGCGTGCAAAAACAGCAGTAAGTGGTTATAACCTGGTCGATGTTGGTATTGATTCGATGGTGTTTACCGAAAGACGTTCAGGTGCCGAGACATTAAAGCCGTGGACCGTTGTAAAAATTCAGAAAAGGAACTATGATAAAAAAAAGAATTTTACCAGACCTTCTTATTTGATCAATGACAGTTTTAGTACAGTAAAAAAGAGCTGGGAGTTTTCTTCTGATGCGAATATCATCTCCACACCCGTAGCCGCCGCGGATCTGGTGATCGCAGGGAATCAAAATGGAGAGATCGTTGCTCTCTCAATGGAAAAAGGAGCCAGGGCATGGACCTATAAAACGGGAGGAAGTATTTTTTCTTCACCTGCCGCGCAGGATGGAAAAGTGGTGATGGGTTCCGCTGATGGATTTGTTTATTGCCTTGATGCTAAAACAGGAAAGCTTGAATGGAAACAACAAACCGGCGCCCCGGTGCTGGGTGCACCACTGATAGCAGAAGATAAAATATATATGGGCAACAGCATATCTTTATTCAGCCTTGAATTGAAAACAGGCAAACTGATCTGGAGCTTTGACAGCCTGAAGGGTCCTGTAGTGAGCACGCCGGTTCTGGCAACTGGTAAGATCGTTTTTGGCGCATGGGATACATATTTATACTGTCTTAATAGCAACACGGGAAAATTATTATGGAAATGGAACAATGGTTCTTCGATTCGTAACTATTCTCCGGCCTCCTGTATCCCTGTTATCAATGATGGGGTTGTTTATGTTGTAGCGCCTGACAGGTACATTACAGCGATCGATCTCGAAAACGGAACGACATTATGGAGAAATAATGATGCGACCGTGAGAGAATCTATCGGCTTTTCAGAGGACAAGCAATGGGTGTATGCCAAGACCATGCAGGACACCATTGTAGCTTACCGGCAAAGCAGGGAAAAACAAACTGCGACGTGGAAAATGCATACAGGTTTTGGCTATGAACATGTGCCTTCTATGCTGATCGAAAAAGAAGGTCTCGTTTTCTTCGGTACAAAGAATGGAGTCGTGTACTGCATCGATCCTTTGAAACAGAAAGTGGTCTGGGCGCATAAGATCGACAACTCGATGGTAAATACGGTGAGGGTTATCGACAGGTCCACGATCATTGCCAGTACCATGGATGGGAAGATCGCTAAACTTATAATAACGGGATATTAGGAAGATTCACTCTGCCGGAGGCCCGTTTTCCGGGCCGGAAACTTTTTTGCCTGCCAGTTATAAAGGAAGGAAAGTAAGCGCAGAAAAAGACATATGATACCGATACGGAGAAAGATGGGATGAACTGAACCTTCTATGATCTTCATCAAACCCGCAAAAACAAGGAAACAACAACCAGTAACAAGAAACAGGTTCCCCCAGGAGAACTCTCTCATTTCTTTTTCTTCCCTAAGATCTTCCATTGGATTTTTTTGAAAGGAATGGTTAAATGCAGGTGATCATTAGCGGCCATTCAGTTACTATTACGGTTTTCTCAACGATCGATACATAGCAATAATTCTGCCGGAGAGATAATGGGAATAGAAAAAGCTACCGGTCCTGGGTAGCTTTTCTATGCGGACATTCGTATAATTACTTCAATAACATCGAAACAGGGTTCTCTAAAAATTTTTTGAAGGTTTGGAGAAAGGCAGCGCCAGTTGCGCCATCAACGCTCCGGTGATCGCAACTTAATGTGATCTTCATCACATTGGTTGACACAAAGCTTTCTCCTCTTTTTATCACCCTCTCCTTTATCCTTCCCACTGCCATGATACAGCTGTCAGGTGGATTGATGATGGCGGTAAATTCATCGATATCCATCATGCCAAGGTTGGAAATAGTAAAAGTGTTCCCGGTGAATTCGTTAGGCTGTAATTTTTTGTTCTTGGCTTTACCGGCCAGTTCTTTGCTCTCCGCAGCGATCTGTGGTAGCTCTTTCTGATCCGCAAACCTGATAACAGGCACGATCAGCCCATCTTCGATAGCCACGGCGATACCAATATGAATATGATGGTGACGTCTTATCTTATCACCTAACCAGGAGGCATTGACCGCAGGGTGCTGTCGAAGCGCCAGAGCAGCCGCTTTTACTACCATATCATTGAAACTTATTTTGACCGGGCTTACTTCATTGAGTTGTGTTCTCGCAGAAATGCAGTTGTCCATATTTATTTCCATCGTAAGATAGAAATGTGGAGCACTGAATTTACTTTCTGCCAGACGTTTGGCGATGATATTCCTGATCTGCGTGTTCGGAATATCTGTATGGCCTTCTTCGCCGGCAACAGGTAAGAAGACAGGTAGAGGTTTGGAAGGATCCGAAGCAGCTGTAGGAGCACTGGCTTTATAATTATCAATATCAGATTTTATGATCCTGCCCCCATCACCACTACCATGAATGGATTGAATATCGATACCTTTTTCTTTGGCTAATCTTTTGGCGAGTGGTGAAGCTTTTAAGCGGCCGTTGTTGGTGGATTGCTGTTGGTTGTTGGATGTTTGAGGTTGAGCGCTGGTTTCTTTTGATTGAATTGTGGCCGTACCTGCAGAAGCTTTTGAACTTTCGGAAACCGGCTCCCGACTCCGGACCTCCGACATCGGGCTGGCTCCGCCTTTCAGAGCAGCAACGATCGCATCTACATCCACTTTACCTTTTTCACCAATGATACAAAGCAGGGCATTGACGGGGATCTTTTCTCCTTTTTGTGCGCCTATATACAATAATGTTCCGTTCTTATAGCTTTCCAGCTCCATCGTGGCCTTATCCGTTTCTATCTCCGCCAGCACTTCTCCTTTTTTGACCGCATCACCTACATTCTTGTTCCAGCCAGCGATCACACCCTCTTCCATCGTATCACTTAACCGGGGCATCAGCACCACTTCATCCATTTTTGAAATATCAAGAGAAGAGGTTTGAGGTTGGATGTTTGAGGTTGGAGGTTTGGGATCTTGCTTTTGGGTAGCTGCTTCTTTTTTCTCAGCTTTCACTTCTGTCTTTTGAGTGTCTTCGGTCTCCTGACTCCCGTCTCCGGACTTTCCTGCTCCTTTAATTAAAGATGAGATATCTTCTCCGGGTGCGCCGATGATAGCCAACAGGTCGTTAACCTGTAACTTTCCTCCTTTATCAATGCCGATATGTAAAAGTGTGCCGTCTTTATAACTTTCCAGTTCCATGGTAGCCTTATCGGTTTCGACTTCAGCCAGCAGGTCGCCTTTTTTTACCGCATCACCTATTTTTTTATGCCAGGCAGCGATCACTCCTTCTGTCATAGTATCACTGAGACGGGGCATTAATATCACTTCGGCCATTGCCTTTGAATTTTCGCCGAAATTAAGGCAAAAAACAGATAATAGGGGACAGATAATAGATAACAGTAGGGGGTACCAGGGAAAGATCAATAATCCAATTCAAGCTTCAACCGGTCCTTAAGCTCTTTAACTATAGGATAGAGCTCGGTCATCTTTGTGAACTGCTCTTTTGCCGTAAGTGTTGTTTCAATAACAGGACGGTTTTCCGCGTTTTCTTCCACGATCACATTGAACTGTAAAAATTTATTCGGGAGCTTTTCCTGTAAGAAGGCAAAAAGTTTATTCCTGCTCTGTTCAATGAATTTTTGTTCAATATTGGTAGCAGTAACAGCTTCAAAAGAGTTATCATCTTTGATACGGAGTAACGCCAGCTCAAATGGTTGTGCAGCCGGGTTCTTTTCTTCTTTTAATTTGGTGACGAATTCTGCCCAGGCCGACTCGAGCGTTTCCTGCTGGAGGGGATGATGGTTCTGCCCATTTCCATTATTCCCATTGGATTGATATTGCTTCCTGATCTTATCGAGAGCGGATAATTTAGTTGCTGGTTGCTGATTCCTGGTTTCTTGCTCTTTAGTGGCGGTCACGCCTTCCTTCACCAAAGACCCTGGAGAGTAAGTATCTATTATAAGTTTAGCTTCTGTTTGTTGGGGAGCAGGTTTGGTAACCGGTGTTGCCGGTGCGTTGAACAATTTTATCGTGGATACCCGGAAAGCAAGAGGAGCTTCAACTATTTTTTTTTTACTTATAGTATTGCCTTCTGTTGTCAGGTGTATGGCTTGTTGCAGGTAACACAATTTAATCAGTGCCATCTCTACATGCAGCCTTTTGTTACGGGCAGCTTTATAATTTATTTCCGTTTCATTAAGGATATTCAACGCGCTGATAAGTAGGGCAGGCGAGGCATCTTTAGCTGCAGCGATATACTTGTCTTTAAAACTTTCCACCACTTCCAGGAGGCTGGCTGCTTTTTCATCCTTACACACAAGAAGGTTCCGGATGAATTCGGCAAAACCATTCAAAACAAGGTCTCCTTCAAAACCTTTGCGATTGATATCATCGTATTGAAGCATGGCTCCTGCAAGATCCTGTTGCTGCATGCACTCCAATAGTTTGAAATAACAATCCGCATCGAGGATATTAAGATGCTCGAGTGTATTGGCATAATTTAATTCGCCATTGGTAAAGCTTACGATCTTATCGAGGATACTCAATGCATCCCGCAAACAGCCCTCACTTTTCTGAGCAATGACCTGGAGGGCGGCTTTCTCAGCTTTGATCTCTTCTTTTTTGCAGATCTCTTCAAGGTGATGGACTGTATCGTTGGTCGTGATCCGTTTAAAATCAAATATCTGGCAGCGGCTCAATATAGTGGGGAGTATCTTATGTTTTTCCG
>DATLCB010000013.1:0-11651 GCA_035526625.1 Chitinophagaceae bacterium | reverse complement strand
CCGTCGCTTGAAGAGTTTGCCAAACAAACCTGGAAGGATCTATAAAGCGTAGCCGGTAGCTACCGTGTCCACCGTATTCTCTTTTGCAACGGGAAGGAACATATACCAGCATAAAGCCATTAGCAAACCGGGATGTTGCATTTCGCCGAGACCTTTATCATTTTTAAAGCTGACAGCAGTCGTCCCCTTATTCGTACTGAGACCGCAGGAAATAAGGGGTTTCTCTTTTGATTCTTTGAAGAGCACGAGTTCTGCTAAGGGGTTGTTATGTGTAGTATAAAAGATCTTTTCATCATTGACTGTAATGAAATGCTGCCCATTCTCCTGCCCGAGCTCTGCGATCTTTATTCCGTACTCACTCCGGATAACAGTTTTATTTCTGCGAAAACCTTCTTTTCTCAACAGGAACACTCGTTTTTCTTTGTCGCATTCTATCCGTGCAGAATTGGAGAAAGGATTAAGTACAAGCGTAAGCCGCTTTTTATCGTCTTTGTATAAATGATAGATCTCTTGTTGTCCTGTTGATTTGACCGTTTCCCATTTCATACAAAGTAGTTTTAGGTTGGACAGATAAAGTACAAAGCTTTTCCCGGGTAAAGAGTGCTTAACTTAAAATTAATATTAACTTCATATAGATATCGATTTTGGTGCATAAGCTGTGGAAAATCGATGGTTAATCCACATTTTTGTAGTCAATATTCAATTGCCATTATGAGCAAGCTAACCGAAAGAGAGCGAAAATTCCTCGAAAGGGCCATAGAACTGTCCAGGTCGGGGATGAAAGACGGGCAGGGCGGACCCTTTGGCTGTGTTGTAGTACTCGGTGAAGAGATCGTTGGTGAAGGTTCGAATATGGTCACTTCTTCCAATGACCCAACAGCACATGCTGAGGTCGTTGCGATCCGCAATGCCTGTAAAAAATTAAGAACTTACCAGCTCGATGATTGCGAAGTGTACACGAGTTGTGAACCCTGTCCCATGTGTTTGGGGGCAATCTATTGGGCAAGACCAAAAAAAGTGGTGTATGCGAATACAAGGTTAGAAGCAGCAGCCATAGAATTTGACGATGAATTCATTTACGAGCAGATCAATGCTCCCATGAATGAAAGAAAAATACCTTTTATTCATCATCCTCATCCGATGGCTAAAGAAGTATTTGAACAGTGGAAACAGTGGGAGGGGAAAAAGAAATATTAGCCATGCTTCAATAAGCGGGTGATCACCACATAGGAGATCACGATCAGCAGGATCAGGATCAGTATAGAGACATAGAGCCACGGCTGGTCCTTTATCTTCATCTTCTCCCGCCTTTTTTTCTTCTGTGCTGTTTTCTTCTTCAGGTCACGGTTCAGCATCTCCACCATATATTGCAGTTGCTCTTTGTCCCTGAACTCCTGTAATCCATCGATCGCATCGTCATTGAACTCATCCTGCATCAGTTTCTTTTCCACCTCATGCTTTTGCTGTTCGGATAACTTACCCTGCAAGTAAAGCAACAAGGTTTCCTGGTCTACCTCAGACGACAAGTGTGATAATATATCTTTGTATTTTTCTGACATTTTATTTCCGGTTCGTCCGATAGCTATCGGACCCTTCCTGTAGTTTTTTCTCGATCAATATTTTCAGGTTCCGTTTCCCGTTCTGTATATAGCTTTTCACCTGGAGCATGCTGTAACCGGTGGTCTCGCTGATCTCCTGGTAGCTTTTTTTATCCAGGTAAAACAAAGTTACACATTGCTGTTGCTCATGATTCAGTTCTTTGAGTGCTTCATCCATCATGTCGAGCGCACGGTCATTTTGTAATGATTCCTGCCGGTCCGTTTCATCCTGTTCTTTAGCAGCCAAACGTTCATTGATCTCAGTGGTGAACTTACCTTGTTTTTCCCTGATCCGCATCAGGCAGTGGTTCTTGGCCACCATATACAACCACGACTTGAAATACTCCACTCGGTATTTATGCAGTTCCTGTATCACTTTTAAAAAGACCTGTTGAACACTGTCCTTTGCTTCTTCCTCATTCTTCAAGTATTTCATGCACACACCGAGCAGCAGCAAAGTGTATCGTTGCAACAGTATCCCGAGCCACTCATTATTATGGTCAGCATGGAACTGTTCCAACAGTTCCTGGTCACTCATTTGCTGGTATTTGTCGCCCTTCACAAACGGAAATTAATGATTTGTTACCTGTAAGATGCAGAATCCCTTAAAATGAACAAAATAGCGGTGGCCTCCTTTCTCTTTTTTATTTTCGGGGTAAATTTTTAAAATGGATCATGCCGTAGTCGCTGTACCTGCTGCACCGGTAAGAAGAAAGCCTAACCATCGTAAAGAGATGGTGAACCAGCTATTATTTGGCGAAACCGTTAAAGTCTTAAAAGGAAAAGGAGATCTCTGGGTAAAGGTCAGGAGCCTGCATGATAATTACGAAGGCTGGATGACGAATACCATGCTTTTGGAGGTTGATGAAGACTTCGCCAATACAAGAGCCCATGTGGCGACAGCAAGTTTGTTGAATGTTGTGATGATCGGTGACAAGGAGTTCCATATCCCCGTAGGTTCATCTCTTCCTTTTTTAAAAGAAAGTAAAGGAAAATTAGGGATGACAGAATTTACTTATACCGGTCATTATTATAATTTAAATGGACAGATAGCTTCAGCGGAACATGTCAAAGGATTAACGGCGTCATGGTTGAATGCACCTTATCTGTGGGGTGGGCGTACGCCGCTCGGAGTTGATTGCAGTGGGTTTGTTCAAGTGGTCTACAAACTGATGGGTATCGACCTTCCCCGTGATACCTGGCAGCAGTCGCAGGAGGGAAAGCCGGTCAAAAGATTCAGTGAAACGTTGCCTGGGGATCTTATTTTTTTTGACAACAGGGAGGAGATCGTTCATGTGGGTATCCTCCTGGAAGAGGATAAGATCATTCATGCATCTGGTAAAGTAAGGATCGATACAATAGATAAGAAGGGAATTATTAATGCGGATACCGGTAAGCGGACATTGAGTTCAAAAGCGATAAGAAGGCTCTTTTGATTTTAATGCCCTGAATTTTTTAAAAAATTCCTCTAATCCATTTCACGAGCATCATGTCCCAGTTAAGCATTTTGAAAGCCGTATAAAAGAGAATAACAGCAAATATCTTTTTCAGTAGCGCCTGGTCGATCGTCAGCGCCAGTTTACTACCGAAAAAACCACCGACTACAAAACCAGCTGCCAGTAAACCAACGATCTTCAGGTCTATCGGCGTTCCTAACTTCTGGCACTGGTGATAATAATAAAGCGAAGCAACAATGACTACCGGCAATGTAAGCACAGCCAATGATGTTCCCTGCGCCTGGTGCTGGGTGTATTTCATAAAGAATACAAGCGCCGGAACCATGATGATGCCGCCACCTACACCTACCAAACCACTTAGTATACCTGCAGCAAGGCCTATCAGCAGTGCTGTGATGATCAATTGTGTTGCCATAGTACTTTTTTGCGAGTTATTCATTTTATATTTTGAAATTTTACCACGGACCCGATCGTTATCGTGTACACAGAGCGGATCACAGAGAACACTGTGTAAATCTGTGTGTATTTAATCGGTGCTATCTGTGGTAAAGTATTATTTTCCCAACCCGATAGCTATGGGGTGACCCCCCTACCCATTCGGAAATTTCTTCTATTTGTAATTGTTTTCAGATTGTGGAAATTTCGTGATTGAATTGTTTTTTGAGGTTAAAGTAATTTCAAAATTTCCTTAATTGCACTTTCCAGACCTTAGGACTTAAAAGCTTCTTTATATCGTTGTATTGCTTCTGTAATGATACGGTTGGCGATCAATCCATCCTGGAAATTGTCGATCTCCACTTTTTTGTTCTCCAGTACCTTGTATTGCTCGAAAAAGTTTTTTAGTTCCAATAGAAAATGATGCGGTAATTCCTCCATCCGCGTGATATGATTGACAGAAGGGTCTTTCGCCGCCACGGCAATGATCTTATCGTCCACTTGTCCCTGGTCCATCATCTGCATATTGCCGATCACATTAGCCTCCACCAGGCAAAGCGATTGAATGGATTGCGAACAAAGCACCAGTATGTCGAGCGGATCACCATCTTGTCCTAATGTTTGAGGTATAAATCCATAGTTGATAGGATACTGAAAAGAAGAATAGATAACCCGGTCGAGTTTCAGTAAGCCTGTTAACTTATCTACTTCATACTTGGCCCGTGAACCCTGGGGTATCTCGATCAATGCGTTGACCGTACCGGGAGCTTTTTCTCCGTAATGTGCGCCATGCCAGGGATGATGAACGGTTAGCATTTAGATTTAATATTGAAGATTAATATTTTCATCTTGTTATTCGCATGCCCAAATAAGTTGCCAATAAACCAAGCACTACACTTCCCCCAGCATACAGAAAGAAAAGGCCTAGTTTTTGTTCTTTGATCAGGCCGATGCCTTCCAGTGTAAAAGCCGAAAAAGTAGTAAAGCCTCCGCAAATACCCGTCATCAAAAATAACTTCCAGGTTTCATTGCTTTCAAAGGACCGGAAGCTCATTCCCCAGAATAATCCGATCAACAAACATCCGGTGATATTGACAGCAAAGGTAGCCCAGGGAAAGTATGCAGAATAAGACATGGCAAACCAGCGCTGGCAGAGATAACGGGCTATGCTGCCAAAGCCTCCGCCCAAACCAACCATTAAGACATTCTTTATCATCTCAGCGAATCGTTGATAATGGGTTTGCTTATGATACTGTCGGCATCATGTTCATATAAATATTTAAGGTCCACCAGCCACTGACCGCCTGCTTTTATGACCTTCAATGTATCGGGATCATTCTTAAATGAGTTGGAATAGATAACGATGGTCACAGAATCTTTGACAGGCTCCATCACCTGTATGATATTGATGGAGGAGCCCCGGTAGCCGTTCTTGATATCCGCTGCTATGGTCTGGTGCGACCTTTCCACCACATCCATATAATTGGTATTGATAGAATCCTGCAGCATATATCTTCTCGCCTCATCGAACTTGCCATCTAATGCGGCACGAATAAAATTACGGGCAGCATCAATATTGTTTTCCGATCTGGAGTTGACTTGTTTTTCTTTATCCTTACAGGCCGAAAGGATCAGCAGGCAATAGGAGAGTAGCAGTAGGAAAGGTTTTTTCATGGTATGCAAAGTACAAAACTTTTGACCGGGAATAAAAAAGCCCCGTCATTGCGGGGCTTTTTTCAGCGGTTTAATTCTCTTTCCTCTTTTCCTTGAGTTCGTCTTTTATCTTTTGCAATTCATTATTCAATGTATCGCCCATTTTATCAATATCCATGTTTGCGGTGTCTATTTTACCTTCTTCGTCCTTGAACAGGTCTTCGCCATTCTTACCGGCTTCATCCATACCCATTTTCATGAGTGTGGCCATGGTGAAATCAACTTTCCAGCTACCACCTTCTTTTTTTAGCGGGAAAGCAACTGCTTTGTTATCCTTTTTGTTGGATACAGAAACTGTTGCCTTATCGCCATCTATTTTGGCTTCACCAATCACCATATCCTTAAAATCCTCTTCGTCTTTTTTTGCCGAATCACTTTCCATTGTTTTGGAGGCGTCCATCCCTTTTTTTATGATGTCAAGTGTACTCTTACTTTCCTTGGTGCAAAGTTTAGCGGCTCCGTCAATATCTTTTTTAGACATTTTCTCAAAGAAAGCAGTGATGACAGCTTTGGGGTCATTGCCCGCAACACTGTCTTTTCCTTTACAACTGGTAATAAGAAGTGCGCAAAAGGAAGCTATCAAAAAAGTGATCTGGTTTTTTCTCATAATTGTTGATTTAAGGGGCAAAAATAGTGTTTGAAAGATTATTCGCTCAATAAAAGCTTGCTTTCTTTACCAGCCTGCTTAATGGGTGCAGGTAAAGGTCATCTGTAGTAACACCGAAAGGAACAGTATCCAATCGTACATAAGGGCTTAGTGCACCTTCTACAGCGCTGTTGAGTGATTTGAAGACGAATTCTGCACAATACATTTTATCGTCCGACTTAAAATTGAAGTAGAGGTCAAAACGCAGACCTGCCTTGTAATATCCAAGTACGGTTTCTTTCAATTTATCAACCTGGCCAATACTCAGGGGGTAACGGTAAATACCTATGGCATTATTTTCCGCGGGATTACAAAAACTATCCAGTGACTGCCTCATAAGTTTTTGAGAAGGATTAAAAGAACCTCCGAGAGCATGGTAAACGAACAGCGAATCATTTTCCTTCAGTACCAACCCGCAATGTGAAAAGGAGGTATCCTTCCGGTTAAAACTCCGCGAAGCACGGCTTACTTCATCATTCCCGTTACGGAAGATCATATCACCCGAGTGAAGCAACGGTTCTATACTGTTTATCTGCTTGTAATAGCCCGCTATTTTTTCAGGACCAGGTCCTGGTTCTTTTTTTGAAGTTTGTTTACAGGAGGTAAAAACAAAAAGCAGGAATAAAAAGAAGAAACTGTTTCTTTTCATTCCTGCAAAATAAGATATTCTTTCCAGTGCTATTCCGCCGGCTTATCCTTCTTTGCTATGGGAAGAATAGCTTCTTTACGTATTGGCTCAGGAGGATTCTCTTTCTCATATTCCTTATTGTAAGCCCGGAGGATATGTTTGACGAGGCGGTGTCGCACCACATCTTCTTCATCGAGTTCGATATGAGCGATGCCATCAATGTTCTTTAATATTCTTACAGCGGTTGATAACCCACTTCGTTGGTTACGCGGAAGGTCCACCTGTGTCATGTCACCAGTGATGATCGCTTTCGCATTGGCGCCGATCCTTGTCAGGAACATTTTCAATTGCAGGTCGGTAGCGTTCTGCGCTTCATCCAAAATGATAAAGGCATGATCGAGTGTACGGCCGCGCATATAAGCCAGCGGGGCGATCTCGATCGTACGGGTGGTCATATAATAACCCAGCTTATCGGCTGGTATCATATCATCCAGCGCATCATACAGTGGACGGAGGTAAGGATCGATCTTTTCTTTCAGGTCGCCCGGCAAAAAACCAAGGCTTTCCCCTGCTTCAACAGCGGGGCGTGTTAGAATTATCTTTTTGACCTGTTTATTTTTCAATGCTCTTACAGCGATCGCCACAGCGGTATAGGTTTTACCTGTACCTGCGGGCCCGATCGCAAAAACGATATCGTTCTTTTCGGCATCGACCACCATTTTTTTCTGGTTGGCTGTCCTGGCTCTTACCGATTTCCCATTAGGACCAAAAACCAAAACTTCGTTAGGGTTTTTTTCCTGGAAGTGATCGATCGTTTCAGCATCGTCACCGCCCAATACCTGTTCAAAATAGTTCTGGCTCATATGGCCATTACGCTCGAGGTAAGTAATGATCAGTTCGATCTTTTCCCGTGCGCTGATGATCTGCTCGGGTGCGCCACTCAGTTTTAACTGGGTGCCACGTGAAAGGATCTTGAGTAAGGGAAATTTCTTTTTTAAGATGTCCAGCTTGCCGTTGTTTACTCCAAAAAATTCAATAGGGTTGACGGTCTCGAGGTTGATGATAGTGTCTGTCAATTCATTCGGGTTTATTGGTCACTAAACCGGCGAAGGGTGGTACCGGATTACTATGCGTCTTCTGAGCATTTTCAGAAGCCTACCCTTACTTTCAATATTACTTAGCAATATTGTTCCAACCTAAAGTTACTTATTCACAGATGTTAATACAAATAATGAGCAGTAAACTTTAGTTAATGATTTTTTATGTAGTTGATAAACCTAATATGATTTATTAGTATTTTGACATCACTAAAACTAACAACATGGAATATTCTACTTCATTCGAGATGTCTGCCGGCATGGTCATTATTATGCTCGCATTGATCGTATTTCTTATTGCATCCCAATGGAAGGTATTTGAAAAAGCTGGTCAGCCAGGGTGGGCCGCCATCATTCCGTTCTATAATATTTATATCATGACGAAGATCGGCGGTAAGCCAGGTTACTGGACGCTCCTTTGTCTTATTCCCTTTGTTAACTTCATCTTCGCGATATGGCTATTGAATATGGTATCCAAAAGTTTTGGTAAGGATGAAGGATTTACTGCTGGGTTACTGCTACTCGGTATTATCTTCTGGCCCATTCTCGGTTTTGGGAGTGCGAGATACCTTGGTCCTTTTGGCGATCCGGCCGCATTTGCTGCTCACCACGGAAAAGATCAGTTTGACTTCGAACACCGCAACCAGTAAGGAGCTG
The DNA here is from genome assembly GCA_035526625.1 of Chitinophagaceae bacterium. GTDB lineage: Bacteria > Bacteroidota > Bacteroidia > Chitinophagales > Chitinophagaceae > JJ008. Next base: position 3,420 of record DATLCB010000013.1, on the reverse strand, counting down.
CAACGATAAAGGTTTCTTATCCATCTTCTGCATTCATTTGCACAGGCTTAGTATTCTGTTAAAAAGAAAAAAAAATCAACCAAAATAAACGGAACCCGGGTTTTATGTGCAATTTTTGTATGTTATAGAAGACCTGGTCGGACCATGAAGTCAAAATTTTTTTTTCTCCCCATATTTTTATTGCTTGCAATGCTCTCCAATGGGCAGTTGTATAAGGTTTCGGGCTATATTCTCGACAACAAAAAAGATCGTCTTCCCCTCGCCAGTGTAGAGATCAAAGAACCAAAGAAAGGGACTGTCAGTAAAGATGATGGCTCTTATGAATTCTACCTGGAAAGAGGCAAGTATGACCTCGTCGTGAGTATGATCGGTTATAAATCCAAAGTGGTGACGTTTTACATTAATAATGGGGATGTTACTGAGAATGTGGATCTGGAACCCGAGGAAGGCACCAGTCTCGGGGAAGTGATCATCAAAGCGAAGTTGCGCGACCGGGCAGAAGAGATCATCAGAAATGTCATCCGGCATAAAGAAACAGTGCTCGATGCGATCGGTGCCTATTCAGTTAATGCTTACATTAAAGCATTTCAGCTGGATTCAAGCCAGGTGCAACAAGTGAAAGACGGAGATAGTGTCACACGTGACGATCTCAGTAAAATGTCTCTTACCGAAATTGTTTTGCACGTTGACCGCAATGCGAATGGCCAGGTAAAAGAAAAACGATTGGCCGTCAATTACAGGGGAAGCGCAGACCGCCTTTATTATATGTCTTCGCTGGATGGAGATTTTTTTATTTATGATAACCTGATCAAAGCACCCCCGGTATCAAGGATACCTTTTGTATCGCCGTTGAGCTATAGCGGACTCCTTGCGTATCGCTTCAAGACCCTGAAGATCGACCGTAGTGTCAAACCCAAAGTGTATACGATATCCATTCGCCCCCGGCAACTCAGTAATGCTACCATCGAAGGAGAGATCAGTATACAGGACAGCACGTGGAATGTGATGAGTGTTGAATTTCGTATCCCACCAGCTCATATGCCCGAGTATGATTACATGGAAGTTAAACAGGAGTATGATAAGATCGGTGACAGCGCCCGTGTGATAACCAAACAGCAATTTATTTATTATACCAAGACGAAGAAAGGCAAGATATACGGCGAGACCACTGTTCTTTATTCTGATTATGAATTGAAAAAGGATTTCAAAAAAGGGCATTTTGGGTTGGAACTGAGTTCTACGTCTCAGGAAGCTTATGAACGTGACTCTTCTTTCTGGAAATCAGTACGGCTGGAACCCTTGTCCCGGCAGCAGGAATTATATGTACGTTACCAGGACAGTATCACCCGTTATATGAAAAGCGAGACCTACCTGGATTCTATTGACCGGGTGTTGAATAAGATCACCTGGAAGAAGATGCTCATCTTCGGGCAGATATTCAACGATCATAAAAAAGAGCGGATGTGGATCTTACCGCCACTCACAACAATGTTTCAACCAGTAGCTTTTGGTGGCGCACGTTTGAAACTTTCAGCCGGTTATCGCAAAACATATCCTAACCGCAAAACGCTTTCCTGGGATGCCGATATCAGTTATGGTTTCCGTAACAAAGATGTGAACGGAACAATAAGTATGCGGCGAAAGTACAATCCTTTTAATAATGGGCAGTTCACAGTAAAGGCTGGGAGGAATTTTGAATTCATTTATCCGGGCGATGCCTGGGTGAATGTGCTAAAGCGAAGTAATATTTACCTCAACAATTCACTGGAAGTGGGGCATGAGCTCGAGATCATGAACGGCGTTACGCTGATGAATGAATTTGAAGTGGCATTCCGTCGTTCGGTGGCCAATTATAAAGTGGGTAATAACGCCGACAGCATCTTTGGTATCCCCAATGACCCTCCTGTTGCATTCGATCCTTACAACGCTACCTACAACCAGGTGAAACTGTACATCACTCCACGCATGCGCTATATCCGGGAGCCAAAGGAAAAGATACATCTGGGTTCCAAATGGCCGACCTTCTATGTGCTCTGGAAGAAAGGGATCGAAGGATTGTTCAAAAGTGAGATCCATTTTGATTATTTGGAATTCGGGATGCAGCAGCATATCAACCTTGGCGTAGCCGGTAATACCTATTACATCTTTAAGTCCGGAGATTTCCTGAAAGCAAAGGACCTGCGTGTGATCGATTATAAATTCATGCGGGAAGGCGATCCTCTTTTCTTCCAGAACCCGCAAAGCAATTTCCAGGCGCTTGATTCTACCTTTCCTGTGTTTAACCGTTTTTACCAGGGTAACCTGGTGCATGAGTTCAATGGCGCACTGATCAATAAGATCCCTTTATTTAAAAAATTAAAATTGCAGGAAGTGGCAGGTGGTGGTATCCTTTTCGCTCCCGAACGTGACCTGCGTTATGCCGAATTCTTTGCTGGTATAGAAAGAGTATTCAAATGGCCCTTCAACCCTTTAGCCAGAGTGAAGCTGGGGGTTTATGTGGTAACATCTGTTGCTAATAAATTCAATAACCCTGTTCAGTTCAAGATCGGGTTGACAACCTGGGATAGGTTTAGGAACCGGTGGCGGTGATATTATTTGCGTGGTTTGAAACCGATCCTTTCCCTTTCTTCCCAGGACTTCCTTAGTTCTTCTTTCTCTGCCAGCATATTCTCAATAGCCTTATATATCTGTTTCAATTGCAGGCTATGGCTACCAACGGTCTGCCTGATCTCCTGTATCTGTTCTGTCAGATCTTTATAATTCAAAGCAAACTGTTTCAGGGTTACAAATGCCCGGACTATGGCAATATGCATCTGAACCGCTTTTCCTGAATTCAAAATTCCACTCAGCATACCTACTCCTTGTTCTGTGAAAGCAAAAGGCATATACCTTGTCCCTCCTCTTTTGTTTGAGGTCGCATTTTGCGACCTCAAAAGGGTAAACTCCTTTTTGTTGAGGTGGAACATGAAATCTTTTGGGAAACGTTTTTTATTCCTTTTCACTGCTTCTTTCAAATGTTTTGTTTGCACACCATACAGCTCAGCCAGGTCAAAGTCAAGCATTACTTTCTGCCCCCTGATCTCGTAGATTTTTTGTTGTATGACCATCAATTTCATAAACTACTATTATTCCTTAGCCTTCGGGCAAGGCTATTGAAAATAGGTAAACAATATTATACGTGATGGGAAAAAGCCCGTGGGTTTTTGTTTTTTAACTACAAGCGTGGACTACATGGGATAGTTCAGGAAGGTTGGAGGTAAAGGATTATTAAGTACTATTTTTATTCTTTTCCTTCTCAATCTTTTTCCAGGCTTCGTTCGATTCCTCGCTTTCCCAAAAATGGATAAGGCCGTCCCACGCTTTTTTTGTTTTAGGCCTTAACCACTCATTAAAACCATTGTAGTAATCAATCTCAAACCC
>DATLCB010000012.1:0-4641 GCA_035526625.1 Chitinophagaceae bacterium | reverse complement strand
TTTCTGTACATGATGCCGGGTAAGCAACGAACCAGCTTGCCCGGTTTTTTTATGCCCGGACAATACTGCTACGTCAACCAGAACGATGAATTCCAGGCAGTAATAAAAGTGGGAAAGGGATCTCCGGATTTAAATAAAATATATGGGATCGGGAAATTAATAGTTCTCTTCACCTGAGCTTAATGCTGCTGCGATTTCAACAGGTATGATAGAAGCTGTGTTCACTGGAGTTAATTTATCACTTTTAAGTTCAGAGTCTATCTGGTCAACTTCCTTAAGAAAATTATTGACGGGTAGTACGATCCTGTTCAGGTAGGTTCCGGTGCGGGTACGGAGTGTAGAGAACTCATCCTTAAAGAAAGAAACTCCATCATCCCATTGCTTTATCGCTGTGTCATATGATTGGCGCAGAAAAGAGTGAATGGCTTGCATATTTTCGGTTAAAACGTCCTGGCTTACTACACTGTTTTTCATTACTTGCATAGCGATTAGTTTTCGCAAAAAGCTCAAATTTTCATGCCACAATAGGATATGCACATTCGGGTTTTTTGAAAATCAAATGCTTATTTAGAATGATGTGGAAAAATGCGATCCCTCGTATATAAAAAGGAAAATTGGAATGAACACTTTATTATTTTTTGGAATGGAATTGATCTTATTTTCCCCATTAACATAAGTCTGCATTCGCATAATCGGGAATCTTTTCACCAGTTTGTTTAAGGTTAAGAGGAATTCGCCACCATGGAAGTGGTTCATTGGGAGATAAGATACCCAAGTTTCTCCTGAGTTGATGCTCGATTTAAATAGATTTAAAATCAATGCTAAAGAGCCCGAAAAAAAATCCCTCCGCCCTTCAACAGGGGGAGGGATCTATTGGTTGAACTTTTAAGATTATTCTTTGGTGAATTTAGGTTTGCCCGCAGGTGTCGTGCTGGTCTTTCCGGCAGCCTTTGTAGCAGGTTCTGTAGCTTTTGCCTGTGGCTGCTCATCACCTGGTTTCTTTTCTTTTTTGTATGCCTCATATGCTTCGGCTGTCAAAACTTCGCCTGTGATATGTACGATCTTTTGTGCATCTACACCGGCCAATTTAATAAAAACATCTTTTGTAAAAGGGGCCGCTGCTGCTGCATTGTACACCACTTTCACCTTACCAACCGTGCCAGGCATAATGGGTTCAGTGGGCTTTTCAGGAGTGGTACAACCGCAGGAAGCGCTGGTACTTTCTACTACCAGGGGTTTATCAGAAATATTCTTTATTTCAAAAACGAATGTTACGGGCTCACCTTGTTTGATCTTTCCAAAATCATGTGTTTCCACATTCATTTTCATTACATCTTCAGGTTTAGGCTGAGCCATAGCACCTAATGTGAAAGCAAAAGCAGTCGCGAGTAAAAGGATTTTCTTCATGGTTTATTAATTTAAAATGTTTGTTTTTTTAAAAGATTTACAGAAGCATTGGTGGGGGCGGAACCTTCCGGAGCTTTCCACACCGTGCCGCGGATCATAAGTATTTTACTTTGAGAACCGTTATAGGTGATCGTAATAGGTTTTTCAAAAGGTCCTTCGGCGGCCGCATTATATCCCACATTGATCTTAGCAGTAGCACCTGGAGGGATGGGGTCACGGCTCCATTCGGGTGTCGTACAACCGCAACTGGCATGCACATCATCCAGTTTTAATGCTGTTTTACCTGTGTTAGTGATCTCGAAGGAATGAAACACAGGCTTACCCTGTGGTATTTTATCGAAATTATACTCCTTCTCCTTGAGTGACAGTACTTCTTCGGCGGAAGATGTCGTCTGGGCAGATACCCCAAGGGACCCAGCTATAAGACTAAAAAGAAGGATGATTTTCCGCATTACTTATTTTTGGAGGTCAAATTTAAGACAAAGATGCCAGATTTACCAGTGAGGTTGCAGTAGGGTAATTCTATTTTTTTACAATGTGAAGGACCCTTTCAATCTCCCTATTTTTGCCAAATGGAAACCGCTAAAGCTCCTACAATAGAAGAATCGGCAAAATTTTCTTTCGACCGGTTCAGGGCAGAAGTGCTTAAGGACTTTACTATTGCCTGTATCAGCAGGGAAATCAGCTTGTTGGGGCGGAAAGAGGTGCTAAGTGGTAAGGCCAAATTCGGCATTTTTGGTGATGGCAAAGAAGTAGCGCAAGTGGCTATGGCAAAATTCTTTCAGCCGGGAGATTTCAGAAGCGGATATTATCGTGACCAAACTTTTATGATGGCGGCCGGGCTGGCAAATGCAGAACAGATATTTGCCCAATTGTATGCGGATCCCGACATACACAGGGAGCCATTTAGTGCCGGTCGACAGATGAACTGCCATTTTGCAACCAAAATGGTGGATGAAAAAGGCGAGTGGCTTGATCTAACAGCTTTAAAGAATGTTTCAAGTGATATTGCTCCCACCGGCGGACAGATGCCACGTGCACTGGGGCTGGCTTTTGCTTCCAAAGCATTTCGCAATATCGATCAATTAAAAACTTTTAAGAACCTTTCAGATAATGGTAACGAGGTCTGCTTCGCTACCATCGGCGATGCCTCTACCAGCGAAGGACATTTTTGGGAAACGATCAACGCAGCAGGTGTATTACAAGTTCCTCTTGCTGTCTTTGTATGGGATGATGGATATGGTATCTCCGTACCTAAAGAATACCAGACCACCAAAGGTTCTGTTTCTGATGCCCTGAGCGGTATGCAAAAAACGGATGATAGTAATGGTATCATCATCTATAAAGTAAAAGGCTGGGACTATGCAGGTATGTGCGAAGTGTTTGAAGAAGGTATCAGGATGGCAAGAGAAACTCACAGTCCTGTTCTGTTCCATGTAGAGGAAATAACACAACCGCAAGGACACTCCACTTCCGGCAGTCACGAGCGATATAAATCCCTGGAAAGACTGGAGTGGGAAAAAGAATGGGACAGCATCAAAAAAATGAAGGAATGGATCGTGGAAAATGCATTGGCCACAGAAGAAGAGCTGGACGAGATCGGTGCGAAAGCAAAGGACACTGCAAGGGAAAATAAGGCGGCTGCATGGGAAAAGTTTGTAACGCCGGTAAAGAGCCAGGTAACAAGAGCCACGGAACTGATCCGTTCAGTGGCAAAAGCAGTACCACAACAAAATGCTGCGCTAGAAAGAATGGCTGCAGCCTTATTAGCTATACGTGAACCACTCCGGCGTGACATAATAAAAACGCTTCATGACTGTCTTTCCTTAGTGGGTAATGCTGACGCGGCTTTCTGGACCAGGGATTATTACAACGAATTGCTGGCAGAAAATAAAAAACTGTATAATACATTCCTATATAATGAAGGACCCAAAAGCGCAGTGCAGGTCCCAGTTGTCAAAGCTGACTACTCCCATGACAGTGCTTCCGTGAACGGATTTGAAATATTGAACAAATTTTTTGATGATCTCTTTGTTTCCAATCCTAAAGTAGTGGCTTTCGGTGAGGACCTTGGTTATATAGGTGATGTGAACCAGGGTTTCAGCGGTCTCCAGCAAAAACATGGCGACCAGCGCATTTTTGATACCGGCATAAGAGAATTAACGATCATGGGTCAGGGCATTGGTATGGCCATGCGTGGGCTTCGTCCTATCGCAGAGATACAATACCTCGATTATCTTTTATACGGTCTTCAGCCCTTAAGTGATGATGTGGCAACCTTGCATTACCGTTCGGCTGGTCAGCAAAGCTGCCCATTGATCGTTCGCACAAGAGGTCACCGCTTAGAAGGTATCTGGCATAGTGGTTCCCCGATGGGAATGGTGATCAATGCGCTGAGGGGGATCTATGTTTGCGTTCCCAGGAACATGGTACAGGCAGTAGGTATGTACAATACTTTATTGCAAAGCAATGATCCCGGTTTGGTGATAGAATGCCTGAATGGTTATCGCCTGAAAGAAAGACTCCCTTCTAACTTATTGTCCTTTACTGTGCCCTTAGGAGTGCCGGAGATCATAAAAGAAGGGACCGATATTACGATCGTTTCTTACGGTTCTACGTTGCGTATCATCCAGGACGCAGCCACTACACTGGAAGAACAAGGCATCAGTTGCGAGATAGTGGATGTGCAAACCCTGCTTCCTTTTGACACCGGGCATGTCATTCTCGGATCGTTGAAGAAGACGAACCGCATCGTTTTTGTCGATGAGGATGTACCTGGTGGGGCCGCAGCCTATATGTTCAATAAAGTAATGGAAGAGCAGGGGGGATACAAGTATCTGGATGTTGCCCCCCGGACCATCACCGCAAAAGAACACCGGCCTGCTTATGGAAGCGATGGTGATTATTTCAGCAAGCCCAATGCGGAAGATATCCAAACCGTGATAAAGGGAATGATGGCAGAATAATTACCCATGCTAACAGAAAAAGAACAAAAAACATTACGGCAATACGAGGAAGATCTCGCCATGCCCAAATGGAAATACATTTTATCATATGGGTTAGCTTTTTCTATCCTGATGACAGTGTTCACTTTTGTGACGGATCTGATTCTGAAGGAAAATTATAATAAATTTGGCTGGCATCTTCTTATTACAGTCCCCGTAGCTACTTATTTATATGGAACAACTATGCGCTGGATCACGGTGACAAACTATCAGAAATTGAAGAAAAAAG
>DATLCB010000011.1:0-8929 GCA_035526625.1 Chitinophagaceae bacterium | reverse complement strand
TCACAGAGACGGGGAATATTCTTTTCCCAATAGACACCGTTCATCAGGATATCGGTTTGGGAAGCATAGGGCAGAAAAATGCATTGATACTGTTCCGGGTGATGATGAAAATCTTCCCGGTTGTACATACCCGTTCCTTTTTTATGGTAGAGTTGTGCCCCCTTTAATTGTGTATAAACGGGATAAGCAAATCTCCTCGAAAGGTATTCATCGGGTTCCACTTCATGAATGCCCATCAGGTTCATGATCTCCAGGATACCATGCGCCACCCTTCCCGATCCTGTAACAGCTATCTTGACATTCGGCAACCGCAGTCCAAAATAATTATGGATCAATTCCCTGAAACTACGCTGTTTATAAACTCTTTCTAATGTAAAGAGTCCGGTACGATTGCCATAGGCCAGCATTCCGTTATGAGCACCTACAATGCCTGCAAAAAAGCCAAACCCGATTATCCGCTGACCATCTTCATGCTCCAGGCATTCATAATCAACAAGCGTTATCTTCTTTTCCAATATGCTACGCAACAAACCACGATTATGCGGTTGTTTCTTCTTGGTGTGAGAGAAAAAGAGGTAGGTCTTTCCTTCTATTAGTTGCTCAACAGGAACTTCCTTGATCCCGAGTAAAATATCACAACCCTCCATATTCTCTTTTACTTCAACACCGGCGGCTATATATTCCTTATCCGTAAAACACCGGTGAGGAGATGATTGAACGACGACCCTGATATCCGGGGCATTCTTGTGTATCCATTTGCATTGTGAAGGAGTAAGTGAAACCCTGTTGTCAGCTGGTATTTTTCCTTCTTTAACAAGTCCTATAACGGGCATAATGTTATTTTTGTCCTTTGGCGATCGTTCGCAAATGTAGCTGCTCCGAAGGTACAACGTACTCCTCCGGAGAATTCCTTTCGTAATTAAATTTTCTGTGTTGTTGATGAATTATTTTGAACTTTTTGAGATACCTGTTCATCTGAAAGTAAATGGGGACCTGTTAGCTGAAAAATTTTATGCGTTAAGCAGAAGATACCACCCGGACCATGCGGCCCTCGGGACCCTGGATGTAAAGGATGAATCGCTGGAAAGGTCAGCCTTGCTGAATAAAGCTTTCAGAACATTTCAAAAACCTGATGAGACCATAAAATATGTGTTACAGTTAAAGGGGTTGCTGGAAGAAGAAGAAAAATTTGAACTGCCCCCGGATTTTTTAATGGAAGTGCTTGAAATAAACGAGGCCATCCTGGATAGTGACGATCATTCGGCTGTTCCTGGACAATTAGAAAAACTTCAATCAGAAATATATGAACCTGTTAAAGAGATTGTGGAGAATTACAAAGAAGATGTTACTACACAAAAAGAGTTGCTGCAGGTAAAGGAATATTATTATAAGAAGAAATATATAGACCGGATCCGGAAGCAGTTGACAGAAAAATGAAAGCTTCAATAAAATTGAAGCCTTGTGTCTGAGACGGAACCCCTGCCTGCATGACGCAGTCAGGCAGGGAACCGATACTCTTCTGGCAATAACAATAAAAAGCCTCAGCTATAGGCTGAGGCTTAGTGCCCGAGATCGGAATCGAACCGATACATTCTTGCGAACGGCAGATTTTGAGTCTGCTGCGTCTACCAATTCCGCCACCCGGGCAGCGCTTGTCCCGATTGTTTTGGGAGGCTGCAAATGTAAATGGAGAATCCTGAAATCTGAAATAAAAGCTTTTATCAGGGTATTTTACTCAGGAATAAAGGTAATCCTGATCTCCAGTCGCCATCCATGTATAGCTCAAAGGAATAACGTCCCTCTTTTTCAAACTGGAGCTGGTTAAAATTGACCACTATATTTATAGAAGCAAACTGGCCATTCGGCGGCATACCGATTGTGATGTTCCCTTCGATCGGCTTAATGACCTCTTTACCCTCGCTATCTATTAATCGTAATCGAAAATCGTGAGTACCGGTTTCCTTGGCTGAAAAACGCAGGCGGCATGCAATGGCACAGGCAGGATGCTGGGTAGGGAACTGCTTGGTGTGAATGCTGTCAAAAGTGCCTACAATAGTGAGTTTCGAATTATTATCCTGTGCAAAATCTGCCAGGGTGAAAATTTCTGTTTCCATACAGCACAAGGTATTTGTTTTTAAAAGAAAAAGGGCATTTCGCCTTTTTACATTAGTTCAAATTCCATCTCCTCATCATGTCGCTCGCCGAACGGCTCTTGCGTTGGCGATTCCACATGTCTATCGCGGTAAATTTGGTTTTCTTGTTTGCATTAACCGCTGTGGTTGATGTTTCATCTTTTGCTGACGCTTTTGTTTTGTTGTCAGTCAATTCTTCGTTTTTGGGCATAACAATGCTCTTCATGAACTCTCCTTTTTTTAATCTGTCGTTTAATAATCGGCTGAGCTGATCGGAAGTAAGAGAACCAGGCGGCAAGCGTTCCAAAGGGACCCTTCGGATTTACGCTGGTGTCAGATACGTTCTAGTAATGGGTACGATGCTCAGCTATTTTGAGCTGCAAATATACAACAGGAAGGGTGCGCTTCCAAATATCACGGGGCATTACTGGTAAATTTATTTAAGCTTCTTATCCATCTTTGAAATGAAAGTATGTAATGATACTTCGTCATACTGTAATTCATCAAGCAGGTATTTCATCTTTTTATCAGCAGTGAAATCATAATAGTTCCGCAACAGGCCACGGTATTCATTGAACGTGTAATACCGCGGAGCTTTCTGGAAAAAAAACTTTTTTTCATTATCGGTGAGGTACCTGTATTTCTGTATTAACTGCAACATTTTCTCTCCATCGTAAATGAAAAAAAAGGGGACCTTATCAAAAAATTCATACAGGGATAACCTGTGACCGATATATACTGCTGTGAGGGGTATGGTTTGTACAGCGGAGCTGTCAACCAGTTTGATGATAAAATCTGCAGGGTCCACATACTCCAGGCTCCTCCTGACCCTTTTTACAAGCACGGCTTTCTCTGCATGCTTGTTATAGGCATACTTTAATTCTTCCCAGGAAAATTGCCGCGGTTCGTCTGTTTCTGTTCGTTTGTATAATAGATTATCATACTGGGTGCTGTTCTTTTTCCAGTACACTAAGCCTCTCAGCGTATCATTTGTTTTTGTTATGATAAATCCATCAGCAAATTTTACTTTTTGAGCAAGCGCTGAGAATGACGAAAATAAGGCAAGGATGAAAACCGCTTTTTTCATATTGGGTCTATTTGCTAAAACTAACGAAATTAACTGCTTAGTGGTTGTCCGCCTCCCTGATTCTAATGAACAAATACCCATCAGTACTGACGGATCTGCCTGCCGAATTCCTTAATTTTCCGGAATGAAATCATCCTGCCGGACATCTACATTCCTTTTGATCACCCTGATGATCTGTGGAGTCTTTCCCCAGGAACTGAATGCGCAGGTTCGTTTTGATACGAATAAGCCGGAAGAATTCTTTTACCAGATAAAAACCGTGAACAGGATAAACCCGGATTCAGCGGTGGTAACCATCCACTTTGGAAAAAAAGATGGTCTTTTTGCTGGCGCCACGGGGAATGTAATGACCTCGCATAATGCAGGTGCAGATGCCAGCAAGGAGATTGCCAGTTATGTTAAGTCAAGGGAGAGCGTCGCTTATATTGCTTCCGCCACTATTATTGAGATCTCCGATACGGCGGCAAAGGCATCCGTTAAAATGTATAAGAAAGACCGGGATGTAAAAATATTACCCGGGGATATGCTGGCGGTGGAAACCTATCCTTCTATAAACAGTACCAGCAATTATTTTTATGAACTGGCAAAACAGGATATCCTTTTTGTAGATAATAATAGAACAGAAATAAAAACCAAACGCCAGATCCTTCAAAATGCCAACCCTTCCTTTGCGGCTGACCTGCTTAAAAGCTATACGGAGGAAATAAAAAGCTTTTATAATGATCTGCTGGCTTATACAGATTCAACTTTTACGGCCCCTTATAAAACAGGACCCTATAAGGGAATGAACATGCACGAAGTATTCAAAAATGTGAATGAAAGGGATCTACAGGACTTTTTTCACTTTGTAAGGAAATACCCCGGCAAATACATGGGCTATCGCTGGAAGATCAATGAAACATTCGCAACCTGGGTTTTGAACAATGCGCCACAAGGTGAGAGGAACCGGGAGTGGCTGATCCCTGAGATACAGAAAGAATCTGAAACTACGCTTCCGGCTTTTGCCAAAAAATACCAGTTCATGATCACTGCGGATTCTTTAGCCTCCTGGACCGCACAGATCTCGGAACTTCAAACCGAACAACGTCTTTCTGAAGCAGAGGACCTTTCTGACAGGCTGATCATAGTAGCGCAATCACTGAAAGACAAGAAGGCCGAAAATGAGTTTTATTACACCCGTTCATTCATACTTGATTCAAAAGGAGAAACAAGATCTGCATTGAAAGATGCACTCAAAGCTTATAATGCTGACAAAAAAAGTATCAATTATACCTATAACCTGGCCAGTCTTTATGGCAAGCTGGAAGATTTTGATAATTGCTTTAAGTTATACGATGACCTGTTGAAAGTGTTGCCGGGTAACGGGAACGTGCAGGGAAATTATGGATGGTATAAACTCACCGCCGGTAAAGTCGATGATGCCATCCCTTATTGTAAAGCCGCTTATTTGAGCGATCCGGGAAGCGTGTCTTTTACCGTGAACTATGGCCATACTTTCCTGCTGAAGGGGAATATAGACAGTGCCAAATACTATTACCAGAAAACCCTTGACAATCTTTCTTCCCCTACGGATTATACCACCGGACCGAGGACCGATTTTGATCTCTTTTTTAAAAAAGGATGGAGCCGCAAAGCATTGGCAGAAATGGCCGACTGGATGGAAAACGAATTCAATGAAAAATACTATGCGATCACGAAAGGGAATGAACTATGGGCGGCTGGAAAAAAAGAATATGAAAAAAAGAATTACCAGCAGGCCATTATTACCTGGAAAAACTACCTCAAATTATATAATGGAGTGAAAGAACCACCACTCTCATCTATTCATGCCGCTCATAATTGGATAGGTTCATCCTATTCGAGGTCAAAAATGTATGACAGCGCTTTATACCATTACGACAAAGCGATGAGGATCGCACGTGATCAACTGGTTTCTGAAAGAGATGCCAATACGGACAAGGACAATGATCTCCTGGTAGGGGATTATGAACGACTATACAATTTATCCGTAACATCGGGCAATATGCTCGAAGCGGAACGTTATAAAATGTTGTATGAGGCGGAAGCAGAAAAAGTAACCGAGCTATTTTCGAATCCGGCTTTGCACCTGATAGTAGTAAATGCAGAGAACCCAGATACAAAACAGCATGAAGCTGCTGCTGCATCCTTCTTTGCGCAGTTTTCAAAGCTCAGGAAAGAAAACCCGGGTTATGTTCAGCATATAAAAGGCAAACAGCTTACCCGCGATAAACTGGTCGCCCAACTCGAAGAGGTAAGAAAACGATCAAAACCAGAAGATATTTTCATATTTTATTATGCAGGTAATATGACAGCAGATAAGGATATAGCCACCATTAACTTTAATGAAAAAGACAGCCTGCAGGGCAATATCGGTATCACAGAGTTCATGGACAATATCGGTCTTATATATGCCCACAAAAAAATGATCATCACCGATCTTCCTTCATCCCCTCTCCTGTCGCTTATCACTTCCCGCTATGTGAATACGGGCCGGAATGCCGCTGAAGTGATCTATCTTTCTCCAGGGATTGTAACTCCTGTACAGGAAAACGGGATCTCGCTTTTTACCAATCAACTCGTCAACACTTTAACCGATCTGCAGAAAAACGAAAAATTCTCAGCCAAAGATTTTGTCGACAAAGCATCCTTTACCTTAGGCCGTGGCCAGTATTATTTCCCGGTTCTCTCCTTCAGTTTTGGAAAAGATTTCCTGCTGTACGAAAGTAAAACTATTGTAAAGACAACGGCCCCCCAAATAGCCACCGCGACGACAAGAGGGACAGATATTGTTTCCAAATCAGATAAAAACGCTGAAGTGAGTACCGGTCCGCAAAAGAATTATGCGTTACTATTTGGCACAAATGTTTACAAGGATGCGGGCTTTAACAAACTCTCCAATCCCATCCATGATGTGGAAACCATCGCCAAATTATTAAAGGAGGATTTTGGTTTTGAAGTTACTGTAGCAAAAGACGTTACTCTCGATGAAATGGAAACGTACCTGAGTGATTTCAGGGATAGCAAAAATTATGGGGCCAACGACCAGCTCTTTATTTTCTTTGCGGGTCATGGCGTATATGATGAAAAATCGAAAATGGGCTATCTCGTAGCTAATGATTCAAAGCTGAAGGACCCGAATTATAAATCTTACCTTTCTTATAGTGACCTTGGCAATAAATACCTGAAGAACATCAGTTGCAACCGCATCTTCCTTATGCTGGATGCATGTTTTGCAGGTACCTTCTTCGATAATAACACTGTAAGGGGAACTGCGCAGGACGCGGAAGCAAATGCAAAGAACCTGGCAGCTTTACAACGAATGGCTTCCAACCAGCATTTTTATAAAGGAATTTCCTCAGGCGCCAAACAATATGTTGAAGATGGTAAAGCCGGGCAACATTCCCCTTTTGCCTCTAAATTCCTTTCCGTTCTATGGAACAAGGCCATGAATAAAAGTTTTGTAACAGCAGATGAGATCATAGGTGATATCAAAAGTAACCCCCCCGGATCTACCGCTGTCTGTGAAGGAAAATTCCATTACAGCGATCCTTTCAGCCACTTTATTTTTGAGTTGAAGAATACGCAGAAGACCTCGGATATCAAAACGAAAGAGTTGCAATGATCATAGTGAATTTTTGCGGGGCTCATTATTCACCGTTCTCCAGATACCCAGCGGGTTCTCATTTTTCAATTCATCGGGAAGCAGATCATTACTCCAGTTTTGGAAAGCTACCGGTCTTGCAAATCGTTTGATCGCATCGGCGCCAACGGAACTGAACCTGGAATCGGTTGACGCGGGAAAAGGTCCGCCATGCTGCATACTTAAGCATACTTCAACACCTGTAGGCACCGAGTTGAGAATAATGCGACCGCAGATATGTTTGACAGTTTCTACTAACTCATCATTACTCTTTATATCCTCATCACTACCCATTAGTGTGGCAGTGAGTTGTCCCTCTATATGACGTGCGACCTCCAGCATTTCGTTCATATCTGTGCAGCGGATGACAAGCGAATAAGGACCGAAAACTTCCTGGTGAAGCAGGGGATTATGGATAAATGCCTGTGCGGTTACGGAAGCGATGGTGGCTACTCCCTGGTTAAATTGTGGCTCGGCTTCAGCCACCGATACGGTTTCTACCTCCGCCTGGGACAACGCATTTGCCCTTCTCTCCACATAATTTTTAAATATCCCCGGGTTCAGCATATTCGCAGGGCCTGTCTTTTTTATTTCTTCTCCTAATACAGCAATAAAAGTTTGAAGATCATCATTCTCAATACCAATGATGAGACCGGGGTTCGTACAGAATTGCCCAACACCCAGTGTAATAGATCCCGCATACATCTTTGCCACATCAGCAGCAGCTGTTCTCATCTTTCCGGCGAGGAGAAAAACAGGATTGATACTGCTCATCTCGGCAAATACAGGGATCGGTTCTTTACGTTGATTGGCCCAATCGAATAATTGCTTACCACCGGCGAAAGAACCGGTAAAGCCTACGGCCTTCGTATGCGGATGAACGACCAGCGCTTTACCCACTTCAAAGGATTCACCATGCAGATGTGCGAATATCCCGGAAGGCATATAAGCATTGGCAGCGGCTTTTAAAATAGCGCTTGCCATTAATTCGCTTGTACCCGGATGGGCAGGATGTGCTTTTACGATCACCGGGCAACCGGCAGCAAAAGCTGTTGCCGTATCGCCACCGGCAGTAGAATAAGCAAAAGGAAAATTAGCCGCTCCAAAAACAACAACAGGACCAAGTGGAACGAGCATTTTTCTTATGTCCTGTTTAGGCGGTGTTCTATCAGGTATAGCCGTATCGATCCGGGCTTCAAGCCAATTGCCGTTCTCACAGGCATCGGCATAGGAGTTTAATTGAAAGATGGTCCTTGCCCTTTCATTTCTTAGCCGGGCTTCGGGCAAATATGTTTCCTCGCCGGCAACTTTCAAAAGTTCATCGCCAAGGTTCTCTATTTCTCTTGCAATGGCCCGCATAAAATCCGCCCTTTGCTTTAAAGAACATTTCCGGTAAATAGGAAAAGCCTTCCAGGCCTGTTGCAGGACATTATCTATCTCTTCGGGTGTAGCATCAGTAAACATTCGTCTTATACTTTATGGAGAACAATCAAATATTAGGCCTTGCTGCGATCCCGTCATTTATTATAGATAAAATTTTTATTCTCTCCTCTCCTTCCAATAGTAACCTCGGAGCTCGCACATACTCACTGCCTATACCTACCTGTGTCTCGGCCAATTTTATATATTGAACCAGTTTGGAGTGAATATCCAATTCCAGCAAAGGCATGAACCAACGGTAGATAGCGGCCGCTTCATTTATTTTGCCTGCTTTTACCAATTTATATATAGCGACGGTTTCAGATGGAAAAGCGCAAACCAAACCCGCTACCCAGCCATCCGCACCCAGGCAAAGCTCTTCCATCGCCAGTGTATCCACACCACAAAGGATCTTATACCTGTCCTTGAACCGGTTCTTCATCCGGGTCACATTGGTTACATCTCTTGTACTTTCTTTGACCGCAGTTATATTAATGGCCTCCTGGAGATCATCGAACATATCCAGGGTAACTTCTGTTTTATAATCCACAGGGTTATTATAGATCATTACCGGGAGATGGGTGGAGCCCGCGATCGTTTTAAAATAAGTTACTGTTTCCCGGTGATCGG
>DATLCB010000010.1:0-3552 GCA_035526625.1 Chitinophagaceae bacterium | reverse complement strand
GTTGCACGGCAAGATCGACTAATATCCATTCCGGCCGGTTCTTGGAAAGCACAGCTACTTTATCCCTTCCTTCAACGGTCATATCATTCGGTCCGATCCCTGTAGCAAGCAAACCTGCGCTTAATTGGTTCACCGTGTCAGCCACTTCGCGGGTGCTATATTTCTTCCATTGACCCGCAGCTTTACCGGCCAGCATATCTGGTAGAACGCCTTTATCAAGCTGGTAAGCAATACAATCAAATAATCTTTTTGGGTCCGCCATGATGCAATCGTTAAGCAACAAACAAATTAGTCAAAAAAGGAAACATAAAAAAAAGCGAGTAGGGGTTTGGCGGGTAGCTAGTAGGCGAACTATCAAAATTCTGAACCCACTAGCCACTAGCCGAACCCTACTAGCCGGACCCTACTAGCCTATAAGCTGTGATAATTTAATTGACCTGGTAATATTGATTGGCGGGCATACGGAATACCCGGCTTTTCTGGAAAGTACTGAAGTTGTTGTATTCTTCTGTATGGGTCTTTGTCCAGTTATCATAAGCCGCCAGGTTATCAACGGGTCCAAACAGCCATTGATTATAGGCTTCGAACATGCCTTCCGTGAGTAATTGCCGGTGATAATCAAAAAGACGGTGAGGATAGCGGGTAGCATAATTGGTAAACCAGTCAAGTATGAACCGTGTACGTATCATCGTCAGCGTCTCGATGCTGATGCCCCTGCTCACGAGCGATGATTGCTTGTTAATGGTCTCGAGTACTTTTTTGGCAAATTCACTTTTATTCTTCTCCTGGTCCTTCATGATGTCCGCTTCCGCAAAAAGTTTTTCCTTGTATCCCTGTAAGAGTTGTTGCTTCATTGCCGCGCCTCTTTCACCCAGGCTTTCCATATTCACAAATATTTCACCGTAAATAAGGCTCCATACTTTATCCTTGGTGTAGAAATAATAATTCGCGGCGTTGTAATAATTGCCGCTGTATGCGGGGTCAACCTTTATTCCTTCTTCCCAGTAATTGATCGAAGAAAAATCTTTGATGGCCCATAACAGTTCGCCATATTCACTAAGGAGCGGGCCGCTTTTAGGGAATTTTTTCAACGCCCTCTTATACATCTTCTCGCAGTCTTTTACTTCTTCCAGCGCTTTATATACATTACCCGCTATCTGGAAGGTCATCACATCCGCATCGTCACGTTCGATCAATGTTTCCACGCCTTCCAGCGCTTTGGTATAGTCTCTTTTGAAATAATAGCTCTGCACAAGGTCCTTTTGCATTTCCAGGTTGCGCTTATCCTGTTGCAAGGCACGGATCAGCACAATGATCGCATTATCAAAGTCACCCGAACGCATAAAGCTCTTTGCTGTTTCATGCAATTTCTTCGGGTCATCAGGCTGGGCAAGGATCAGTAAGGAACAAAAACAGATAGAAATAAGAAGAAGGAATTTTTTCATGTGTTTATTTTAGCTGGAAAATTCGTCAAATGGAATTCCTCATAAATTTTTCTTCGGACGTTTATATGATAGCCCGAAAATCTATGACTTATTTCATACTGCAAATTAAAAATAACAGATGCTATGAATAAGGTTTCTGTTGCAAAGCTAACAAATATTTAGAGGGGGCTCAGATCAAATGTGTTAGTAATCCGTCTCTTAGCTTAGGCTCAAACCAGGTGCTTTTGGGAGGCATCACATTGCCGCTGTCAGCGATATTGAATAATTGATCGATCGTGACAGGGTATAAACTAAAGGCTGCTTTCATGTCGCCGCTGTTCACTCTTTTTTCCAACTCTTTCAATCCCCGTACACCTCCCACAAAATCGATCCGCTTATCCGTGCGCTGATCTTTGATGCCAAGTATCTTGTCGAGGATATTGTTTGAAAGGATAGTGACATCCAGTACGCCGATCGGGTCGGTCGTGTAAGTGCCGGGTCTTGATGAAAGGATATACCACTGTTTGTCCAGGTACAGTCCGAACTCATGGAGGCTTCCGGGTTTTACAGGTTCTGGGCTTAATGTTATGTAAAAATCATCCTGCAATCTTGCCAGGAATTTTTCTGTTTTTAAACCATTCAGGTCTTTCACCACGCGGTTATAATCCAGTATGGCTAACTGACTCGCAGGGAAAATAGTAGTTAAAAAATATTGTGCGTCCTCACTGTCGGGCAAGGCATTGCTCACTTTGGCAGCGGAAGCTGCGCGGTGATGCCCGTCAGCAATATAGGTTGCCGGTACTTTTGTATGGAACAGTTCGGTAATGGAGCCCACTACCATTTCGCGGTCGATCACCCAAACACTATGCTGGATACCATCTGAAGCTTTAAAATCATATACCGGTTTATTGGTCGTTTTCCATCCGTTGATGATCGCATTCAGTTCCATCACATCCCTGTAAGCCATGAATACATTACCGGTTTGTGCCTCGATGGTGCGCATATGATCGATACGGTCCTTTTCTTTTTCCGGACGGGTGAATTCGTGTTTCTTTATGATGTTGTCATGGTAATCTTTGACAGAAGAAACGCAGACCAGCCCTGTTTGCTTTCTGCCGCTATCACCGCCGCCGAGTATATGGTTAGCGGGCACGCTCAACTGGTATATATAATAGCAGGGCTTTTCTTCTTTTAGCAGAATATCCTGTTTGATGAGATCCTGTAGATTCTCTTTGGCCTTATCATATACCTGCTGGCTGTGCGGATCGATCTCAGCAGGCAGATCGATCTCTGATTTGGTGACATGCAAAAAAGAAAAAGCATTGCCGCTGGCTTCTGCTCTTGCTTCTTCACTGTTGAGTACATCGTAAGGACGGGAAGCTACTTGTGCTGCGAGCTCTGGTTTGGGACGCAGTGCATGGAAAGGTTTAATAATAGCCATGGACTTCTGATTAACTGATTTATCTGATTAAACTTACTAGATAAGCTGATTTTTGTGATTTATTGATTATGTTTTTTTGCTTTTCACCAGCAATTTCGGATGAATGACTCTTTTATACTGCAGGCTTTTACTGCCGAAACTTATTAAAAGTCCAATTTCAAGATCAAATGCTTCCAGGTAATTTATTGCTTGCGCAAGATGGGCATCGCTCAATTCAGTAAAAGCTTTAAGCTCTACGATAACTTGCCCTTTACCAGGAGATCGGCACGACGTGATCCTACTTTTACCCCTTTGTAATATATAGGCAACTCAATTTCGGCGACAACTTCCAGGTTCCTGATCCCGCATTCTACCAGCATGGCCCTCTGGTATACTGATTCTACAAAACCACAACCAATGATTTTATGAACTTCAAAAGCGATGCTGAGGATCTCTGCTGTTATATCCGAATGTAAATATTGCTCTTTGATCATATTATCAGTCAAATCAGTAGTCCGTCATTAGTAAGCCCGTCATCAGAAAGTCCATAAAATCAGTTAAATCAATTAAATCAGTCAAATCAGAAGTTATTTGCGAATTGTTTCATCAGATCGGTCAGCGCCTTCACGCTTTCTATTGTCAATGCATTGTACATCGATACCCTGAAACCACCAACACTGCGATGTCCTTTTATACCGACCATCCCTT
>DATLCB010000009.1:0-4395 GCA_035526625.1 Chitinophagaceae bacterium | reverse complement strand
CAACACCATAACCTTTAGCGCCTTTTTTAGCTTTTTTCAATGTGATTACAATAGCTCCTCTTGCGCCCTGTGGTCCGAAGATCGCAGAGGCAGCAGGGCCTTGTAATACCGTGATATCATCGATATCATCATTGTTTACATCGTTGATGTTGGGGAGGATAGTTCCATCTACTACATAGATAGGATCGCCACCAGTACCAAAACCTGTTTCACCACGAAGACGGATATTACCGGTTCCGGCATTACCCAGTTTGGCAGCTGACTGGCTTCTTACCTGCAGACCAGAAACTTTACCCGCAAGGGCGCTGTTCAGGTTTGACTGACGGATGGTATTAAGCTGGTCGCCCGTTACAACCTGTGCGTTCACAGTTGCATTGCGCAAAGCCCTCTTCATACCATAGGCACTTGTTACTACAACTTCAGTACCGGTAGTAACAGCCCTTTTGGCTCTTACAGTAATGGAAGGATCAGATCCTACGGTTACTTCCATAGCATCGATACCACCTGTAATAACCAGGACATCGCCGGTTTTGGCCTGAATACGGAAAGTTCCGTTGTTATCAGTAGCCACACCCGTACGGGTACCTTTAATAAGAACTGATGCACCCTGTACAGGAGCACCATTTTCATCGGTCACAGTACCGGTAATCGTCCGGTTCTGACCAAACGCCAATGCACTAAAAAGCATCAGCATCGTAAACAGTGATGCGAATTTTCTCATGTTAACGTTAATTTTTAAAATTTAAAAGCATTGATTCTCAGGGAAAACCGTCCATTTTCCGGGTTGGGATCGTTAATAAAGACACGAAACCCTCTGAAAATGCTGCCGCAATGTAAAACTTTTTTTAACAATTAGTTAAAGGGTCCAAAAAAAAATTAAACAACTGTAAGACAGTGCAGGGAAGCCAGCGGACCCGCGGCAATTGGACTAAATCCGTCACGAGTTCCTTAGTTTCTTGTGACTTTTGGAGGAAAAAATTAAGGCGAACCTCCTTTTCTCCCCGGATTCTCCTTATTGCCTGCTCAATGCCTCCCCGGATTCCGGGGAGAACTGAGGACGGACAGGCCGGACAAGGAAGTACCAATGACCACTTTTCAGCGTCATTAAAGAAGCAACCGGGCCTGTAATTTCAGCTCGGTCCGGCGGTTGCCGTTTATTTCATCCAGGCCTGAACCTACCGATCCCTTATCCTGGTAAACGGTCTGAGCCAGCCGGAGCCAGAAAGAGATCTTTTTGCCCAGGTCATAATTAAGGTTGAAGTAATACCGGAAGCCTTTGTCAAAGAAGGCGGGAATGGAGTAACTATATAATACGTCATTCTCATATGCATAGATCCGGGAATTGTAGCCGTCCGTTTCAAAATACTGGAGCCGGATACCTGCCGACATTGGCTGGAGCAAGGGTTTATAAAGTATGTCTGTAAAGAGCAGGAACCCATTTTCCTTATTGCTGCCGTTCTTATCGTACCAAAGCAATTCCGTACGACCCCTCAGGGTAACGGCCGTACTTACTTTACAACTCAACTGCGCCCGCCAGTTCTGTCTTGGCAGAAAGACAAGGTAATTGGTGACAGTAGCATTATCGGGCTTATTGCCTTGTTTGGATTCACTGCGAAAACGTGTGTACACTTCTACCTGCTTATTGGGGGTATAAGTTAGCTGCGACATAAAATCTGTTCCCCTGCTGGGGGCATCGACAAGGTATTTCAACCAGGGGAACATATAAATATCTCCATATGCATCTATCTTCCATCCATTGCCTGGCCGCAGGGTAATACCTGCATAGAATCCTCTTTCATTTGTTGGATAGGTATTTTCTGTAAATGCATTTCCATTTATAGCCTGGTAACCTGCCGCAATATGACGATGTAAAAAAGAAATATCCACCCTGGGGTCAACACTGATCAGCATGCCGTTGATGAATGCTTTATATGCATTTCTATCTACTGCCGCCTCGCCAAAAAAATGAAGGTTCCTATAAGTGTAGCTGTAATCCGCACTTATATTATACCATCTCTTTCCACGGATCGCATAAAGGTTATAAGGTTCGTCCCTCTTTTGCACGGGGAGTGAGAAATTATAATACACTCCGTTGATACCTGCTTGCCATTTATTTCCACGATAGATGACATTAGCGCCGAAAGTTGTTTGGGTAAGACTGTTCTTATTCGCCCCTTCGCTCGTAGTGCGATGATAACCGGAGGTTAGAAAGGAGGAAATATGATCCTGGTGATCCATCGTATCGGCTACAAAGTTAGCGCTGAGTTTTCGCAGGGATACAAAGCCAGTAGATTCGATCTTTCCTTTTCGGATCGTAATGCCTGCTCCGCGATAGAAATAGAATTCACCTCCCGAACTGTAAGGTCGCAACGTCGGAGATTGCCTTTTCAAACCCATCACCTCCACACTTTTTTTGAAAGCAAGACCCTGCCATTGGATCAACCCCTGGCCCATGTTCACCGTAAAATCTCCAATGGCGAGTGATTGAATGATACCGGTCTTACGTGCAAACAAATGAATAGAGTAGAAATCAAACCCTTTGCTCTGCGCGCCTTTCAAAAATTGTTCACCGGGATCTTTATCGCCCAGCAATCCGAATTGCAGCAAATTTTTATAAGTGTAGTGATAACGAAAAAAGATCCGCTGCGGGCTGCCCAGGTATTTAGTGCCCGTTGTTGCAGGATCAAATCCTTTTGATCTTTCCAGAACCCGTGACACACGGAGCAAAAAACTATGTTCGCCATCCCGAAATCTTTTCCCCATTTCCTCTCTGAGTGGAACGCCTGTTTGAACGGTAATAAAAGACAATAATTTTTTTATAGTGCCAAGGTCCCACGAAGGCACGGCCTGCAATTCATAAATGTTCAACAACCTGCCAAAGAGACGGCGGTAAGAAATAAGGTCGGCGATCTGCAATCCGGTAAGTATCCTTAATTGTTTTAATTCTTCCGCGTCAGCGTTATTCAGGTCAAGAGGGTGCCTGCGAAAATGTTCGAGGTCCTGTAACCAGGTATCATCTTCTGTTTCTGCCTGGTCGGCATCGGTTTGATTCTCGAGTTGCTGTTCTGTACTGACAGGGATCTCCTGGGAATAGGTGAATGGTGAAAAGTGAATAGTGAATAGGAGAACCCCTAGTATGGAAATGACCTTTCTCACTTTGTTGCTTTTTTAAAATCGAAAAGCAGCAATAAACCGGGTGTAACGCCGAGTTGAGGATGGTAATTAGCTGTGACATCCACCCGGAATGACTTTAATGTTAACCCCATGCCTACCCATGCTGAAGATGTTGAAGATGACATGCCCGCTCTCACTAAGAGCTGGGGAATGAATTTATATTGAAGCCCGGCGTTCACATTCACCGGCCGGCCCTCCTCTTTTTGGATCTCCGCACCTGCAAAGAATTTTTCAGAACCTTCATAACCGATGCCTAATGTATGAACAGAAGAGAGTTGTTCTTCGCCATTCTTTCCAAACTTTCCCCCGACAGGATCTCTTGCATGGATACCTGCATGTAACTTATCGGAGATATGCAGGATAGTGCCCAGTTCAAAACTAATGGCTGAGGAATTACCATATCCTGCTGCAATACTGATGGCATTGTAATTGAATTGTACTCCTATGTCTACAGTTTTTCCCAACTTCCTGCCATAGGCAAGTCCTAATTCTGTCTCGTTGTAACCGGTGAAGCCATAGTAATTCGCTTTTAACCCGAAGTTTCCTGATGGGGTACGCAGTCCAACAACCGCAGTGTAATTATTTAATTCCTCCATCAAAAATCTCCTTTCACCATATACTCCCACTGAAGTGTTTGATAACTGGGCCAGCAATGCCTGGTTAGCTATAAAAGAAAAAACATCCGCATGTGTAACGCTATAAGCACCCAATCCTGTATAGGTGGCGGCCACAGTACCCCGCAGCGTTTGAGCACTTGCTGATGCAAAGAGAAGTACGGCAAACACTATACTCCACGTATTCTTTTTTCCCAAGCAATCAGAATTTATTGAAAGGTACTGGTAAGGTTTTTCGCTGCAATGATATTATCCTCCTGCATTAGTGGGAATATCCTCATTTGATTTACCTGGGGGGATGGAGACCGTCAGACAAGTAGTACATTTGCCGCATGAATATACTGGATGGAAAGATCGCAGCACAGGCGATAAGGGACAACCTGAAAATGGATGTCGCCCAGCTGGCTGCTAAGGGAAAAAAGATACCTCATCTTGCTGCAATACTGGTTGGTGATAATGGAGCCAGCGAAACTTATGTGGCGGCCAAGGTAAGAGCCTGCGCGGAAGTAGGTTTCAAATCCTCGCTGATAAAATTTGAAAAAGATATACCCGCCCAGCGTCTTTTTGAAAAGATAGAAGAACTCAACAGCGATCCTGATGTGGATGG
>DATLCB010000008.1:0-20118 GCA_035526625.1 Chitinophagaceae bacterium | reverse complement strand
TCGTTTACCAGCGGCCACAACACCTGATGAGCCGCTTCAGAAAGTACCATCGTGTGTTTATCGTGGAGGAACCTATCTATGATGCACCCTCACCTTATAATGTTGTTCATGAAGACCGTCAATCTGGTGTATCGGTAGTGGTACCTCACTTACCCCAGGAGGCAGCCGGGGATGTGGAAGCCCAGCGTGCCCTGCTAGACCTGTTTATTCAATCGAAGGATATTAAAAATTTTATTGCCTGGTATTATTCACCGCTCGCACTTGCTTTTTCTTCCCACCTGGAACCAGCGGTAACGATATATGATTGCATGGACGAGTTGTCAGGTTTTAAATTCGCTTCTCCCTCTTTAAAATATTTCGAGGATCTCCTTTTTGAAAAAGCTGATATTGTATTTACAGGCGGTTATCATTTATATGAAGCCAAAAAAAACAAACATCATAATATCCACGCCTTCCCCAGCAGTATCGATAAATCTCATTTTGAAAGAGCAAGACTTATCGAACAGCAACCTGAAGACCAGGCCATGATCCCGGGACCACGTATCGGCTTTTATGGAGTGATCGATGAACGGCTTGATATTGCTTTACTGGCAGATCTTGCCGGAATAAAACCACAATATCATTTCATACTTATCGGGCCTGTTGTGAAGATCGATCCGGATACACTGCCGCGCCGCGATAATATCCATTACCTCGGTCAGAAATCTTACAAAGAATTGCCTGAGTATTTGGGCGGTTGGGATATGGCCATGATGCCATTCGCACGAAATGAAGCCACTGAGTTTATCAGTCCTACCAAGACACCGGAATTCCTTGCTGCTGGTAAACCTGTCGTGTCTACGGCGATACACGATGTGGTAAAACCTTATGGTGAATTGGAACTGGTAGCCATTGCTGATACCGCACCGGAATTTGCAGAAGCGATAGAAAGTTCTTTGCAGAATAAGAACGATAGCGGGAGACTTGAAAAAGTAGATGCCTTCCTGGGCAATATATCCTGGAACAATACCTGGCAGGGAATGGCCCAACTTATTGGCCTAGCACTGGAGAAAAAAAAATTGATAACAGATACAAAAAACAAGGGAACATATGTTTGATTATTTAATAGTGGGGGCGGGTTTTGCCGGCGCTGTCATAGCAGAGCGTTTGGCCAGCCAGGAAGGGAAAAAAGTATTGCTGGTTGAAAAAAGAAACCACATTGGTGGTAATACCTATGATCATTACAATGAGAATGGAATACTGATACATAAGTATGGTCCGCATATATTTCATACCAATTCCAGGGAAGTGTTTGAATACCTCGGCCAGTTCACCTCATGGCGCCCCTATGAACATCGTGTACTCGCCAGTGTAGATGGTATGATGCTCCCCATTCCCATCGGCCTGGAAACGATCAATAAATTATATAATCTTCAATTGAGTGTAAGTGAGGTGGAGGAATTCCTGGAGAAAAAAGCTGAGAAAAAAAGCCGTGTGCTTACTTCCGAAGATGTGGTCGTTAGTAAGGTCGGACGTGAGCTCTATGAAAAATTCTTCAAAGGATATACACGAAAGCAATGGGGATTGGATCCTTCGGAACTCGATGCCTCGGTAGCTGCCCGGATCCCTACCCGCAACAACAGGGATACCCGTTATTTTACCGACACTTACCAGGCAATGCCGCTGTATGGTTATACAAGGATGTTTGAACAAATGTTATCACATCCCAATATCAGCATCCTGCTTAATACCGATTATAAGGACATTGAAGATGTCATACCTTTTAAAGAAATGATCTATACAGGTCCTGTTGATTATTACTTTGATCATTGCTATGGTAAATTACCCTACCGTTCGCTGGAATTTCGTTTTGAGACCTATGAAAAAGAGGTCATCCAGCCAACCGGTACATTGAATTACCCTAACGAACATTTATATACAAGAAGCACCGAATTCAAATACCTGACCGGTCAGCAACACAGTAAGACAACAGTAGTATATGAATACCCCCGGGAAGAAGGTGATCCTTATTATCCTGTTCCCTGTCCTGAGAATGCGCTATTATATAAAAAATACCATGCTTTGGCTGCCGGAACGAAACATGTCCATTTCACTGGTCGCCTGGCCTCTTACAAATATTATAATATGGACCAGGTCGTGGCGCAGTCATTAGCTCTTTATAAAAAGCTCGCAGGCATAAAAGAAAATGAAAAACAAATCAACGGTCACAGCCTCCGGCTTTCCTGATCCAGAAATATGGGGTGGCATAGAATGTACCATCAACCGGGTAGAAAATGAATACCGCGACCAGTTGGAAGACACGGGTCATTACAAAAGAGAGGACGACCTGGCCTTATTCGCAGAACTGGGAATAAAAAAGATACGCTATCCTGTTCTCTGGGAAAGGCATGAAAGAGAACTGAACGAAACTATTGACTGGACAGCTACGACTACAAAACTTGAAAAGATACGTAAACTGAAGATCGAACCGGTTGTTGGTTTACTTCATCATGGAAGTGGTCCTGCTTTCACTCATTTGGAAGATCCTGCCTTCCCGGCACTTTTTGCGAGGTATGCGGCAAAGGTATCTGCTAAGTTTCCATGGATAAAATACTATACACCTGTCAATGAACCTTTGACGACGGCAAGATTCAGCGGGCTGTATGGCGCCTGGTACCCGCATAAAAAAGATGACAGGTCTTTTGTATCTATCTTATTACATGAAATAAAAGCAACAATCCTTGCGATGCAGGAGATCCGGAAGAATAATCCCGATGCCAGGCTTTTGCAAACCGAAGACCTTTCACGGGTACACAGTTCACCTTCTCTCTCCTACCAGGCTGAATTTGAAAATCACCGGCGCTGGCTCACGTATGATCTCCTTTGTGGAAGAGTGGATATCCATCACCCGTTATGGCATTGGTTGCAGTATTGTGGTGCAACAAAAAAGGATCTCAACTTTTTCATAAAGCATCCTTGCCCGCCTGATATAATGGGCTTCAACTATTATGTAACTTCTGAAAGATACCTGGATGAAGAGCTTGAACGTTATCCTTCTTCCATGCATGGTGGGAATGGAAAACATTCTTATGTTGACACAGAAGCTGTGCGGCTGCAACAACTTGGATTAAGTGAGCTTCTTCGCGAAGCGTGGGAACGTTTTACTATCCCCATAGCTATTACCGAATGCCACCTTGCGTGTACACGTGAAGAACAAATACGCTGGCTGCATGATACATGGACAACCTGCCGGGAACTTTGCAAACTTGGAGTGGATATCAAAGGGGTAACAGCCTGGGCGCTACTGGGCGCTTATGACTGGAACAGTTTGCTCACAAAGCGGAAGGGATATTATGAAAGCGGGGTTTTCCAGTTGCTGAACGGCCAACCCAGGCCAACCGCTATTGCGAAAATGGTGAAGACGCTGGCTCATAATGAAAACTATCACCATCCGCTTCTGCTGCAAGGCGGTTGGTGGAAAAAAGAAAAAACACTTCCCGTATCTTCCCTGGCTGCTCCTGTAATTATTATCGGGAAGCATGGAACCCTTGCCCGTGCGTTCTCAACGATCTGCTTACACCGCAATATTCCTGTAATAGCACTATCACGTAAGGACATCGATATACTTTCCGCGGAAAGTATTCGTGCAGCGATCGATCATTATCGTCCATGGGCTATGATCAATGCATCCGGTTATTTAAAAGTAGATGATGCCGAAGCCAACCAAGCCGAATGCTTTTCCATCAATGCAACAGCGCCTGCATTGCTCGCACAGATCTGTAATGCCTCAGGTATTCCTTTTATGAGTTTTTCCACTGATCTCGTATTTGACGGTAATAAAATATCACCCTATCACGAAACTGACGCGGTAAAACCTTTGAATATATATGGTGCAAGCAAGGCCGAAGGTGAAAGACGCATGCTTCATACTAACCCGCAGGCACTGATCATACGCACCAGCGCCTTTTTTGGACCCTGGGATATTTATAATTTTCCTCACATGGTACTCGAAAATCTGAACAGGGGTTCAACTTTTACTGCGGCGCATGATGTGGTCGTATCACCCACTTATGTTCCCGACCTCGTCAACAGGTCACTCGATCTGCTGATCGATGGAGAGTATGGTATCTGGCATCTTGCCAATAAGGGAATGACAAGTTGGGCCGATCTTGCTATCGAGGTAGCAGAACGTGGAGGTCTTGATAAGAAAAAGATCATCTCCTGCACGGCAGCTGAAATGAACTGGGCGGCTTCACGCCCGCTATTTACCGCACTGGAAAGTGAAACAGGAATAATGCTACCCTCCCTGGACAATGCTTTGGAACGATATTTTCATCAGAAAACTGCATAAAGAAAACAAAGCATGCCGGGTAATAAATTCATGTTCGCTACGGGAATAGAAAACAGCTATCCTACCATTATCCTTCCCGATGGCAGCCGCAAAAGGGTTGATGAGATGGCAAAGACCGATCATTACACTCACTGGAAAAGGGATTTTGAATTGGTGAAGGAGCTGGGGGTTGAATTCCTGCGGTATGGTACGCCTTATTATAAGACACACCTGGCGCCTGGCAAATATGACTGGGAGTTTACAGATATGGTTTTTGAACAAATGCGTAAGATGGAGATAGTTCCTATCGTTGATCTCTGTCATTTTGGAGTTCCCGACTGGCTCGATAATTTTCAAAACCCGGAATTCCCTCATTTTTTTGCTGAGTATGCCCGTGCATTCGCACAGCGTTTTCCGCACCTCCAACTATATACACCCATCAATGAGATCTTTATCGCGGCGATGTTCTCGGCGCAGTATGGCTGGTGGAATGAGTGCTTGCGGTCCGATCACGCCTTTGTTACAGCTCTTAAACATCTCTGCAAAGCCAATGTAATGGCGATGCATGCCATCCTTGAGGTACAGCCTGAAGCTACCTTTATCCAGAGCGAATCATCCGAATATTTTCATGCTATTGACCCGGATGCTTTACCGCTGGCACGGTTTCTTAATCAAAAAAGATTCTTATCGCTTGACCTTACCTATGGCTACCCGCTGAATGTTGGGATGTATAAATATCTTCTCCATAATGGCATGACCCCCGAAGAATACAACTGGTTCACGCAAAACCAGGTGAAAGCAAAGTGTATCATGGGGAATGACTATTATGTAACGAATGAGCATCTTGTTTTTCCAAATGGTCACACGCAGGCGGCGGGTGAGATATTTGGTTACTATGTTATCACTAATCAATACTACCGGCGTTACAAACTTCCTATCATGCATACCGAGACCAATATCAAGATGCCGGCTTCCAAAGAATGGTTATTGAAACAATGGGCCAACGTTCACCGGTTAAAACATGACGGGATCCCCATCATTGGTTTTACCTGGTATAGCTTATTGCACCAGGTTGACTGGGACTCAGCACTGAGAAATGACGCGGGGATAATAAATGAATTGGGACTGTATGACCTTAACAGGAATATCATGCCTGTAGGCGAAGCTTATCGAACGCTTATCCGCAACTGGAAAGATATTTTGAATGAGGAGAGTTATGGTTTAACGTTCCAGAACTGATACTGATCAGCGAATGAAACGTACATCGAGCTTAATGACATCCGCTGTAAATAGCGAAAACAGTTCTGAAGCGGCTAAAGTTTTGCGAATGCATGCTTCAAATTTGTTTTCTGAAGGCAACTCAGCAAATGGAGTAATGTCGTTCAGCCTTTTTCCGGGTATGATCTCTTTTATCTGTTGAGCCTTTTTTATAATATGCGTAGTGAGTTTCATCAGCAAAACATAACAAGAATTAAGCCTTATTACCTACAAACATAATTGCAGTGATGTCTGCCGTTTATATTACAAGAACTATTTTAATTTTTGCCGGTTGGATAATTGATGGGAAAAAAATTCCTCCTTTTACGATTTGAGCATTCCCAGTTATTGATGATCTTTCTTTATTGAGATCAAAAAAGTATAGATCATCTCGCTTATCTCTGGTGTGCGAAGTCTTCCGATCATGAAGGGCTGTATAATATATAGACGTAGTACATAAAAAAAGGCCCCGATGTTTATCAGAGCCCTTTCGTCGGGAGGACAGGATTCGAACCTGCGACCCTCCCGCTCAAAGCGGGATATTCTACCCAGGCTGAACTAAATCATTAAAATGATTATCCAACCATCTTTTTATCCCTCTTTTCTTGATTCTCCTTTCAAGGATCATGGCGTCAGATCTCGTATGAACAATCAAATAACCAATCAAGCACCAGGGTATCCCATGTTTAATACTTTTAGTTTCTCCGGCATTGTGTCGTAATAATCGGTCTTTAATGGAGTTACATTGACCGCAATAATATTTCGCAGTAGTTGTGCTGTATAATATATAGACGTAGTACATAAAAAAGGCCCCGATGTTTATCAGAGCCCTTTCGTCGGGAGGACAGGATTCGAACCTGCGACCCCTTGGTCCCAAACCAAGTATTCTACCGGGCTGAACTACCTCCCGCCCTGAGCATCATTACTTTAGTTATAATGCTTCATCCCTTTGCAGGAATGGGTTGCAAATATAATAGCTTCTGGGTTAACGACAGGCGATTTTTTATGCAATGCGCCGGCCTGACCCGGTCTTGTCAATGTATTTGAAACAACGCTAATCAAAGATTACATCGCACTTATTTTAGGCTGGAGAGACGCCACGTATTTTAAAAACAATGTTTTCAGTTCATCCACCATCCCTGTTTGGTTTTATTCTCCTGGTCATTTAAATAAGTGTAAGGTAATACTCCGCATTTTGATTTAGCGGATAGCGGTCATTGGGTATTTTAATTTTCCGTTCGTCACTTCAGATGTTGTATTTACCGGCGGCGAAGTTGCTTTTCCTTTCATCCATTGGATCTGGAAGACAAGAACAACTTTTTTAATTTACTGTATAAATCAAAAAGAATGAGATATCACTTATTGTTGCCATTGTTATTCCTGTATTGCTGCAAAAGCACAGCCCAAACCGACAATGCCAGCCTTCTCGCCGATGCAAGAGCCAAAATTAAAAACAATACCGCTACAATATCCTCGGTCCTTACTGATAAAAAATATTTGCCCGTCCATCCACTCAGCGAATTCAGGGAACTGATAAAAGCAAATGCATCGGCTGCTGTACTGGAGATCACACCGCCTGATGAACCAGGGAAAAAGATCCGGGTATTGGGAACCATAACTGATAAAGAAGGAAAGCCATTGCCTGGCGCATTGGTCTATTTATACCAAACCGATTCCAAAGGCTGGTATGCAGCAGATGTGCCGCATGTCCTGAGCAGCGGAAGCGATGCCGGGCACGCAAGATTATTTGGTTATGTAAGGACCGATGCCAATGGAAAATTCGAACTACATACGATCAAACCAAGCGGTTACCCCCAAAGTGATCTGCCCGCACATATACATGTACATGTATGGGCCAATGGATATAGCACATTTGTGAATGAGTTCCTTTTTGACGACGACACCCGGTTGAAAGGAGAAATAAGAGAGCAATCCGAACAGAATGGTTTTATGATCGCTAAACCAGAAAACACAACAGGATCCTTTGTTCAACAATTCTCATATACCATCAGACTTTCCAATAAATGATTTTTTAACATCGGGCTTCTTTGACCTTTGTAACCTGCAATTACTCAGTTTCCCACAGAAAAATTAGTCCTGGTGAAAACTATTCTCTCCAATAAGTAATAACACTTAGAAATAATATGTAGTTTTAAAAAACTATATTTCTATGAGACCCGCTTATACAGTTCCTGTATTTGTTCTCACCCTGTTCTTATTGTCAAGTTGCCTCAATAAAAGATCCATCAAACGCATTGAAGACGAAGAAAGAACCGGCGCCCGCGAAGCACGGGAACGTGATATTAAAATGATGAAGGATCCCGCGCTGGGGTATGTTCCAACGGAAAGATTAATTGCGGCCAAACAATATAAAGACCAGTTGGTACAGACGAATGGGCCTCTTTCAGGAGTTGAATGGAATTCTCTGGGGCCCAAGAACCAGGGTGGGCGGTCAAGAACAATGCTGATAGATGCCAATGATGTAACGGGTAATACGGTATTTGCCGGAAGTGTGGGTGGCGGTCTTTGGAAAACTACGAATATCAGTGCTGCCAGTCCAACCTGGGTAGCGGTGGACGACCTGATGGGCAACCTGGCAATCACTTCGATCGCACAGGACCCGACCAATGCACAGGTAATATATGTAAGCACAGGTGAAGGTTATTTTAATGGAGATGCTATACAGGGCCTCGGCGTATGGAAATCGACCAATGGCGGAACAAGCTGGTCACAACTCGCATCAACTAATAATTCCAATTTCTACTACTGTCAAAAAATTGTCGTCAACAGTACCGGTGTCGTTCTGGTTGCGACCTCCACAGGGTTACGTCGTTCCGTTGACGGCGGTACAATTTTTACTAAAGTGCTGGGAACAGGGCTTGGCATTACCGGTGCAGTAAGTAATCATTGTTATGATGTGGAAATAGCTGCTAATGGTGATGTTTACGGAAGTTTGAATACCACCGTACATAAATCAACAGATGCCGGCGCTACTTTCGGCGCTGCTCAAACTTTAAGTGTGGCAGCGTCAAGAATTGAATTGGCCTGCGCACCGTCCGACGCTAATTATGTGTATGCGCTCTGCGAAAGTGGCTCGGTAATCTCCGGTGTAATGAGAACAACAAATGGAGGTGGCACCTGGACCACACGAACTGAACCCAATGATGCAGACCCCGGTGTTCCCGACGCAGATTTTTCGAGACAGCAGGCATGGTACGACCTTTCTATTGCTATAGATCCAAATAACAAAGACGTTCTTTTTGTAGGGGGCATTGACCTGTTCAAATCAACCGATGGAGCAGGCAGCTGGACACAGGTGAGTCACTGGTATGGAGGCTTCGGTTTTCAATACGTACATGCCGACCAGCATCATGCACTATATAAAACGGGTAGTTCTTCCGAAATGTATTTTGTAAATGACGGCGGGATATACCGCACGACCAACGCTAACACGGCGAATCCCACGATCACCGATAAAGGAGTGAATTATGTTACCGCACAGTTCTATGCTTGTGCCATGCATCCAACAGCTGTGACAAATCATTTTTTGGCTGGGGCACAGGATAACGGATCTCATTTATTTACATCCGGCATCATACAAAACACCACACAGGTAACAGGAGGTGATGGCGCTTTTTGTCATATCGACCAGGATGAACCCCAATACCAGTTCACGTCGTACGTGTACAATGATTTTTACCGTTCCACTGATGGCGGAACGACCTGGACGAATGTTACCACTACTAATGGTTCGTTCATCAGTCCGACCGACTATGATGATGTAAATGATATTCTGTATATGTGTAATACCAGCGGTACCTACCGGCGATGGAACAACCCGCAAAGTGGAAATTCATTCAATTCAGTTAACGGGGGATTTGGTGATATGGTTTCCGCAATTAAAGTATCTCCCAATACTGCTCACCGGGTTTTTTTCGGCACCGAAGCAACAGGGGATGTTTTCAGAGTGGATAATGCGAATGTGGGTGGCGCGTCAACGACCAATATCAGTACCGGGCTTCCTACCGGTTATGTTTCCAGTATAGAAGTAGAAACCGGGAATGATAATCACTTACTCGTTACTTACAGCAATTATGGTTTGAATAGTATTTGGGAAAGCACCAACGGAGGTACCAGCTGGACAAGCGTGGAAGGTAATCTTCCTGACATGCCGATCCGCTGGGCATTATTCAATCCCACTAATAATGACCAGGTCATTGTGGCAACCGAATTAGGTGTTTGGAGCACTGACAACCTGAATGGTGGCGGCACTGTCTGGGGAGCAAGCAATTCAGGTCTCGCTAATGTAAGAGTTGATATGTTGCAGGTACGTACATCAGACAAACTGGTGATCGCGGCAACACATGGCCGGGGTTTATTTTATTCCGATCTTTTTACAAGTCCTACCGCGCTTTTTGATGCGGATAAGAAGATCACTTATATCGGTAAAGCCGTTAATTTCAGCAGTACTTCCTATAAAGGAACATCCTGGAGCTGGAACTTTGGGGATGGTTATACATCCACTACAGAGAACCCATCACATATCTATGGCAGCCCCGGGAAATATAATGTTACGCTGTCGATCAACAGTGGAGCTTCTACAATTGTGAAGAATCAGTTCATCCATGTTTTACCCAATAAAGGAACCCCTTACCTGATCGCTGACGGTGGTGGCTTTGAGACCAACACGGACAATTTTGGCGTTTATCATACATATGGCACTTCATGGGAACGCGGCAACTCTGCTGTTGCAGGAAAGCAAGGCGTTCATGCGGGCAGTAATGCGTGGGTGACAGGACTGGTAGGAAATTATGTGGACAATACCGAGACCAGCCTGATGACGCCGAATTATAATTTCACTTTGCCGGGAACTTATACACTCACTTTCTGGTCGAGATCGAATACCGAATCAGATTTTGATGGTTTCCGGGTGGAGTATTCATTGGATAAGGGTGATAGCTGGACAGCATTAGGGACTACCACGGCGGCAGGTTGGTACAACAGCGCCAATATAAGTGGTACTACGATCTTCCCCGCGAACGAAGCATTTTTCAGCGACGTCAGATCGCCTTATGCGCAATCAACACGTAATGTTTCTTTTCTTGCTACCAATGCTAATGTAGCCTTCCGGTTCATTTTTAAAGCTGATGGAAATGTTACGGGAGTGGGTGCCGCGGTGGATGACTTTGAAATTACCGGCCCTGCTAATACGGGACTACCTCTCCTGCTTACAAGTTTCAAAGCGTATAAACAAAATGCGGATGTGATGCTCAAATGGAATACTGAGAATGAGCAAAACTCATCGCATTTTATTATAGAAAGAAGCAGTGATGGAATGAATTTCCAGCCGATCGGCACTGTCCATGCAAGGAATCTTTCTCAGGATCAATATACCTATCCGGACCTGGTTTCAAGATTACCGGTAAGACCGACTGGCTACCTGTATTACAGGCTGAAGATGGTTGATAACGATAATAGTTTTACCTACAGTCCTATCGCCAGGATATCTTTGAGCACTAACAATTTGATCACTGTCGGGCCCAATCCATTCAGTGATCATCTTTTTATTTATTCATCAGTAGAAGTGAAAAAATTGATATTGATTGATATGAGCGGACGGCAGTTATTCCGCACTACTTCTATTTCCGGCAACAGGGTGAATTTACCATCAATCCCCAAAGGCAATTACATCGTGCGGATAGAAACTGCTGATGGGGTGGAAACCAGGAAGATCAGTAAAGGCAATTAGATATGATGTCTCTTATAAAAAAACCGTCCCGGGACCTTGAAAACCCGGGACGGCTCTATTTATCCCCTGTTATTAGTTATCGTACTTTACTTTCTTCTCACCTGTTTCTCCGTCGATCTTTGTTTTCTTATTTCCGTTTTTGATCGTTACATCTCCGTCTTTCTCTACTTCCATTTTAAAATCATCGCCTCTCTTTATTTTATAAGCTTCGTCTTTATACGCTTCATCTTCCAGGTCAGCGTCGTACCAATAAGCATCGCCTGATTCTACCACGTGACCATTAACGACGGCACCGGTCTGCCCATAAATAGTATCTTTCTTTTTGGTATCAACATAGAGATATAGCGGTTCTTTAGTATCGGCGTTAAGCCATACTCCTGTTACGGGGTCTTTTTCAACTTCTACTCTTTCACCGCTGCGAAGATCGAGGTAAGCACCTTTAGTGCGGCTGCAGGATGTTGCTACAAGGCCTGCAGCGAGAATTCCTAAAACAAATATTTTTTTCATTAGATTACTGATTTGATTCGAACTCAGTAATTCAATTATAAGGCCAACTGAAATTAAAAAATGTAGATTTTCCTCCCCTCCGTGAGGAGATTCATTACCCTTTTAATGACTTGTTAAAGGAATCGATAACGTATGCGGCATCTTTATATAAAAGTGTTTCATTCACAGTGAACCGGGTCCGGTTCTTATCATTCGTTCCCGGGATACGGATATTAAAATTCTTATTCAATCTTTCCTGTAATTGTTTTGTGTTGATATCCGTTCCAAATTCAACATCATAAATATTGGTCCCGCCTTCAATAGCCATGATCTTAACTCCGGGGATTTGATTCAGGCCCGCAAACACTTCAACAGAACGCTGCCTCACATTTTTCAATATTGATTCTATACCATCCAGTTTGGACATGACCATGGCCGCACCCGGCCAGAAATTGTAAAGAGTGCCTCCATGGATCTTCACTAAATGTGGCATTTTTTCGATCATTGGTTTATCACCACATAGTACCGCACCGGCTGCTGCACCGAGGTATTTATATAAAGAGATATAGACCGTATCAAAATAGGAAGAATATTCCTTTATACTTACGCCTGACCAGGCTGAAGCAATGTGCAGTCTTGCTCCATCAAGGTGCAATTTGATATTATTGCTGCGGCAATAATCACTGATCCTTTTTATTTCTTCAAGAGGCACCATTTTACCCTGGTTTCGCCGGACAGGGTTTTCAATGGATACAACTCCCACTCCACTCGCAAATACTTCAAGCCTGCGTAATGATTCAATGGCTTCCTTTAACTGGGCGGCAGTAAAATAGGTCTCCCCCATCGCCAACGGCATTAATCTCTTTTCATGGACAGATTGTGCCGCGTCGGCTTCATCGCGATACACATGACTGGTATCCTGCACAAAGACCTTTGTATTCTCACCACTCAGCACCGCGATCGCCAACTGGTTCGACATAGTGCCTGTCGGCATCATAATGGCTTTCTCCTTGCCTGTAATTTCCTCAAACTTCTTTTCCATAGCTGCCACAACACCGCCGCTACCATAACTATCTCCTTCTATTGGTTTTTTGCTATTAATTTTCTGCAACTCATTAATGTACATACCAGGACTGTAATCCTCGCCATCATAAAAGAATTTGATGACATTCTCATCAGCCGGTGATCTATCCTTTTCCTTTTCGGCAGCTGCAATAGATGTCAGGGGTAGAATTGCCGGTAATACGGCAACACCTGAGGCTTTAAGAAAATTTCTCCTGTTAACAGTTGGCATGACTATGATTTGAGTAAGCCTAAAGTACGAAGAAATAAGCGGCGGCACAGCATTCCCTGTGTCTCTCTGTGTATCTCGTGTGGTATTCCCCTCTGTGCTCTCTGTGGTTACCATATTATCCTTACTCATTTATCATAAGGTGGAAATTAAATACTCCTGCACCCTATAATAGGTTTACATTACACACCATGCAGGCAAAGAATATAAAGCGGTATAATAAATACCATATAAAAGAAACAGACAGGTTTAACGTGAATGACTTTCCCAAATTACAGTTGGAACTGGATGATATTCTGGTAGCGACAAAAGGAATTCCTCAGGTACATAAAGAAGATATCTTTATTGCTTACCTGAAAAAACAAACGCTGGAAAAAGAGTGGGTTGACAGTAATAATGGGTTCACCGACCTGCTCAAAGGAGGCAGCCTCGTTACTTCTCATCTTGAAGCCTTATTTGATTCCGGGCAGGCAAACAGATCTTTTTTGCATGGCCTTGAAGATCATATCAGGGAAACACTTGCACAAAATGCAGCATAAGAGTACAACTTAACGCGAAGTTATTTGATGACCTTGGCATTCACGGCAACGGGACCCCGTGGGCCGTTCTCAATTTCAAAACTTACTTTATCACTCTCTTTGACGGGTTCTGTAAGATTATTTGCGTGGATAAAGATGCTTTCCTGGGTAAGCTGATCTTTAATGAAACCGAAACCTTTTTCCTGGTTGAAAAAAGTTATCCGGCCGGTATGTGTTAATTCTCCTTCAGTGGGCGGAACATATTCAGGGACGCCTATCTCGATATCTTCGAGTTTGAACTCTTTCCTTTTTTTAGGGTCGGGTGGTGTATCAACGATATGACCATTCTCATCTACATAGGCCATCATATCATCGAGGCTTTTTTTAGAAGCATTCTCACCACGCTCCTTCATTTTTTCGGCTTTATCATTTCTTGCCTTCAACTTTTTTTTCTGTCTTTCTTTTTTGTTCCAGGTTTCGCCCATACGGTTTATTGTTTTAATGAAAAATAGTCAGGTAGTTCGGGTAGATGCTTAGCCGGGTAGTAAGGTTGCTTTGCCGGGTGAAGGTAGGGTTTTTATACCGGTTTCACGCAAAGACGCTAAGTAGGTAAGACGCAAAGATTTGTAATTATAAATAGCAATTTAAAGACTAGGCCTTTGCAGCCTTGCGTGGAATTGTTGGAATACCCTTACATAATTCCGCTGCCTGTGTCTGTTGACATAATTTAAACAATTAATATAGAGGCCATCATCAATAGCGCAAAACTTAAGACAGCATTGCTTTCTTATCTTTCCTTTATTTTTTCTTCCCTCTCTTCTCCAGCCCCATCGCTACCGCGTCCGGTGTTTCATTCCTGAACACCACGGTATTATCAAAAACATCCACCAGTACCGGATGACTCTTATCGATATCTCCCGCCAAAATTCTCTTCGATAACTGGTTCACAATTTCTTTTTGGATCAAACGCTTCAGAGGCCTTGCGCCGAATTGCGGATCGAAGCCCTGCTCGGCCAGGAACTCGAGCGCATATTCACTGAACTGTAATTGTATACCGCTTTCAGCAACCAATCTCTTCAATGCATTCAATTGTATCTGAACAATGCCTTTGATCTCTTTACGCATTAACGGCCGGAACATGATGATCTCATCTACCCTGTTCAGGAATTCGGGCCTGATCGTTTGACGAAGCAGGTTCATCACTTCTAATTTGGCTTTACCTGTTGCTTCATCCACATTTTTTTCACTCACCCCATCAAATGCCTCCTGTATCAGCATACTGCCGATATTACTTGTCATGATGATGATGGTATTCTTAAAATTTACCACGCGGCCTTTGTTGTCGGTCAGGCGGCCATCATCTAATACTTGCAAAAGAACGTTCCATACATCGGGGTGTGCTTTTTCAATTTCATCCAGCAATACCACGCTGTAAGGTTTACGCCGGACTGATTCAGTTAATTGCCCGCCCTCATCATATCCCACATAACCAGGAGGTGCACCCACAAGCCTTGATACAGTATGTTTTTCCTGGTACTCACTCATATCGATCCTTGTCATCATACTCTCGTCATCAAACAAGTATTCAGCGAGCGCTTTCGCCAATTCCGTTTTACCCACCCCGGTTGTACCCAGGAAAATAAAAGAACCGATCGGCTTTTTCGGGTCCTGCAGACCGGCCCGGCTCCTGCGTATGGCATCCGCAACGGCAGTGATCGCTTCGTCCTGTCCCACTACACGTTCGTGCAAATGATCTTCCAGGTTCAATAGCTTCTCCCTGTCGCTTTGCAGCATCTTCGTCACAGGTATACCCGTTGCCTTGGCTACGCTTTCAGCGATATCTTCTGCGTCGACCTCTTCTTTTAAAAGACGTTTCTCGTTTATCGTTTCTAGTTTACCGTTAAGTTCGTTTATAACTTTTTCCTGCTCCTGTATCTTGCCATAACGTATCTCGGCCACTTTACCATAATCACCTTCTCTTTCGAGCCGTTCAGCCTGCTGCTTAAGATTTTCGATCTCCGCTTTTGCATTCTGCATTTTTTCCACCAATTCTTTTTCGTCTTTCCACTTTGCTTTATACGTATCCCTCTCTACGGAAAGATTGGCGATCTCTGTATTCAATTCATGAAGCTTCGTCTCATCGTTCTCTCTTTTGATAGCTTCCCGCTCGATCTCCAACTGCCGGATCTGTCTTTCAAGTGTATCGAGCTCTTCAGGCATAGAGTTCATCTCCAGACGCAGTTTGGCAGCGCTTTCATCTATGAGGTCGATCGCTTTATCCGGAAGAAAGCGGTCGGTGATATACCGGCTCGACAGCTCCACTGCCGCAATGATCGCTTCGTCCTTGATCCGCACATGGTGGTGTGTCTCATACCTGTCCTTCAAACCCCGCAGAATGGAGATCGCATCTTCCACATTGGGTTCATCGATCAACACTTTCTGGAAACGACGTTCCAGCGCCTTATCCTTTTCAAAAAATTTCTGGTATTCGTTGAGCGTTGTAGCTCCCACTGCTCTCAGGTCACCTTTAGCAAGAGCGGGTTTTAATATATTCGCCGCATCCATCGCTCCTTCCCCGCCACCGGCGCCAACCAGTGTATGTATCTCGTCGATGAATAAAATGATCTCGCCGTCACTCCCGCTCACTTCCTTTACCACGCCTTTGAGTCTCTCTTCGAATTCCCCCTTATATTTTGCACCAGCGATAAGAAGGCCCATATCGAGCGCATAAATGATCTTTGACTTCAAATTCTCCGGCACATCACCGTTCACGATACGGTGCGCAATGCCTTCCGCGATAGCGGTCTTACCAACGCCGGGTTCACCCACCAGTATGGGATTATTCTTTGTCCGTCTTGAAAGTATATGCAATGTTCTCCTGATCTCTTCATCACGACCAATAACCGGATCTAACTTACCCTGTCTTGCCAGTTCATTCAGGTTCTTGGCATATTTGTTCAGCGCATTGAATTCCTGTGATTGGGTTTGCGAGGTTACCGTTTCCCCTTTTCTTAATTCCTTGATAGCAGTGATCAATCCTTTCTCCGTCAAGCCTGCATTCTTCAGCAATTTGGCGGCGGCATCATTTCCTTCAACGATAGCCAGGATGAGATGTTCCGGTGTTACAAATTCGTCATTGAATTGCTTCAATGTAGCACCTGCTCTTAATACCACATTATTAGCATCACGGCTTATCTGCTGTGCCGCATCGCCGGATGTAGTAGGTAATTTGCTGATCAGCTCATCGAGTTTACTGTCAACAACGTTGAGCGTAACATTATTTTTCTTAAGCAAATACTCAACAGGTGAGTCCTCCTGCTCAAGCAACGCCTTCAGGATATGCTCCGTCTCGATATTCGGGCTTTTTGCATTAAAGGCAATTTGCTGCGCCTGCTGAAACGCCTCGGCAGCTTTTATGGTGAAATTTCCTAAGTTCATGTATAGGTAGTTAAAAGTTAAAAACTAAAATTCATGGGTGAGCCCCAACAATGCGAAGCTCATTTTTATCTGTTATCTTTTAACTTTCATCTCAAATATTCATCCAACCCCGTAATCTTTGAAAGAATGTCATATAACCTTAGTTCTATCTGCATGAAAGTCATACCCATAGTCGTTTTCCTGTTATTCTTACAGCCTGCCAGCGCCCAATACCAGTGGGGCGACCTGGATGCCGAACTGGAGGCCAAACAAAAGCTGTTGGGAGATAATTTGGTGGCATTGATCTATAAAGGTGATTCACTTGTCTATAAAAAAGAAATGGGAGGGTTTAACAGCAAGACCCAGGCACCGATCGCCAGTTGCAGCAAATGGCTTACCGCCGCCCTCGTCATGCAATTTGTGGATGAAGGCAAACTTTCGCTGGATGATAAAGTGGTAAAGTATATACCTGAGTTTGAAAAATATTTCAAGAGCTATATCACGATCCGTCATTGCCTGAGCCATATGACCGGTATTGCCGATGATGATAAATTCATGAAGCGACTACTCGAAAGAAGAAAGTTCGCTTCGCTGGAAGAAGAAGTGGATGAATTTGCTAAACGGGAGATCCGTGCGAATCCCGGCACAGATTTCTGGTATGGTAATGTGGGATTGAATATTGCCGGTCGGGTGCTGGAGATCATCAGCAAAAAGAAATTCGATGTGCTGATCAAAACCAAATTGCTGAACCCGCTTGGAATGACCAAAACTACATTTGCAAGTCTCAATGGCGGCCCTGTTAATCCTTCCGGTGGCGCCAGATCAACAGCTGATGATTACATGAAGTTCCTGCTGATGTTGCTTAATAAAGGAAAATATAATGGAGTCCGGGTAATCAGTGAAGATGCAGTAAAGCAAATGATGGTACAGCAAAATAAAATGGAACAGGTCAAATATGCTCCCAAAGCAGCGCAGGGATATGGCTATGCCTCCGGGTCCTGGGTTATTGAAAAAGATCGCAAAGGAAATAGCACTGTGTTAGCCAGTCCGGGTTTATTCGGCACCTGGCCGATGATCGACTATTGCCGCGGCTATGCCTACATCTTTTTTGTAAAGAACCTGCTGGGTGAGGAAAGAGCTAATGCTCATGAGGCGATCAAAAGGATCATAGACAAACAACTAACCAGTTCCTGCCAATAAATCAAGCCCCATGTACGAACACCGGAAACAACTGCTGGCTACCAAAGCGACTTTTTATCAACGCGTCCTGAAGAATATCATTATCGCCTTGCTGATTCTGGTATTCTGTCTCATGATCGGTATAATCGGTTATCATTTTACCGCTGGTTTTTCCTGGCTTGATGCATTGCACAATGCAGCTATGATCCTCAGCGGGATGGGATTGGTTGATCCTGTCAAAACAGAAACAGGTAAGATCTTCTCTTCGTTCTATGCAATTTTCAGCGGCGTTGTCTTTATCACCAATATCGGCATCATACTGGCCCCTTCATTGCATCGCATTTTCCACCGGCTGCACTTGGAGGATAGATAGCTATTTTTTCTTTTTGAATACAACCTGTTCATTCAGCCTGGCAACGACCTTTCCGAAAAATTCTCTTAATGCATCATACTCGGAGGGGAAAAAAACCGTGGTGCCCAGGTCGAGTTTATAATTCAACGTGAGCCTTCCGGCAGCTTGTGAAATAGCGTAATCAAAAATGGTATTTGTATTAAATGAAAGCTTTATAGGCTTGGGCATCTCATCCACTACATATCCATCGGGTATCTCCATATTCAAAGTGTATAGTTCGTTGATCCTATAAGGTAACTCAACGGGGTATTGGCGGTCAGCAGATATAAAAGGATTCTTAGTATACTTTATCCCGAGTACGGGGTTAAAATAAATGATATCAGCACCTTCATTTTCATTCTTTACAACATAATTCACCGTTAAAGGGGCATCCAGCTTTGTTAATGAATCAACAACGACACTATCGATCTTCAGTTCATTATCATTATACTCCGCGTTGAGGTCCTTTAACAAACCTTGCTTGCCTTCGGAAGCCAGCTTTTCTCTTAGGTCTCCTGAAGCATAAAAGCCATAGGTCTTCTTTACATTGCCTGTCCATTTTCCCGCAGTTTCTTTATAAATAAAAATAGTAGTCTGCCTTTTCTCCTGGAGTTGATCTGAGGTGAGCGGAATAACAGTCGCTGCTTCATTCACCACCCGTGCATTTCCGTTGTATAATTTATAGTGAAGCTTACCGAAACCCAGGTTTGCCCGGCTTGCGTCCACTAACCATTCCTTACCGTCTGCTTTTACCCGGCATATAACGTAATTAAAAGGCCGGAAGACGGGATATTCATCACTCACAAAACCATTGTCCCGGGTGCTAAGGATAACCGGGTCCGCCTCTAACCCCGCTGCACGGAACATTGCGGTGAGGAGGAGGTTGATCTCAGCCACCCCTCCTCTTTTCTTATCCGCAATTTTAGGCAGTGGCTCGTCGGCAAATAATTGGCTGTGCCCTATACAGGTGAAATTATTCCTTACATGATCATATATTTTTTGGGCCATATGAGTCTGCGAAGTAGAACCCTCCATAACTGGTTTCAAAATGGAGGGAAGCCACAATTCTGTATTCGCCAACTGGCCACCAAAAATGGAAGATCTCATGAGGTCT
The DNA here is from genome assembly GCA_035526625.1 of Chitinophagaceae bacterium. Classification (GTDB taxonomy): domain Bacteria; phylum Bacteroidota; class Bacteroidia; order Chitinophagales; family Chitinophagaceae; genus JJ008. Next base: position 407 of record DATLCB010000008.1, on the reverse strand, counting down.
TTTGTCATATCAGCCCAGGTGGTCATCACTTTTCTTTCTGTAAAAGGTGGAAGGAATCCGGCCAATTGAAATTCAAGTTTTGCAACATAATTGTCGGTGGTACTCGTATATGCCTCTTCTTTCAAAGCCGGGATATCTTTCATCGCCCAGCGGAAATCAGCAACAGCACAGGTAATATCCACTCTTTCTGTGCTCATGGTCCCGCCATACACTTCTTTCGTGATCGCTACCATATAATTCCCTTCCCTGTCTTTTCGGTCGTTCAGGTAATACGGTAATTCACCCTGTGCGATCACCATATAATCGAGGAACTGGGGTAATGAGATCGTGTATTGGCTCCATAAATGCGGCACATCGCTTTGGAAGGTCCAGGATTGTGGATTGAATAAAAAATCAGACGTGATCTT
>DATLCB010000007.1:0-23306 GCA_035526625.1 Chitinophagaceae bacterium | reverse complement strand
ATGGGTATCAAAAAATTATTTCTGGTTCCTGGTTTCTTGTTTCTGGTTGCGGCCGCCTATAGTCAGAAGATTTCTCAACGTTTGCAAAAAGCGTATCAGCAATTTGAAAGCGACAGCCAATTAAAGCATGCCATCAGTTCTTTCTATGTTATTGATGCGGCCACGGGACAGGTTGTGTGTGATAAGAACTCGCAGGTAGGGCTGGCGCCGGCCTCTACGCAGAAGATCATTACGAGTGTGACGGGTTTTGAGTTGCTGGGGAAGGATTACAGATATAAGACTGAACTAGGCTATGTGGGAAATATTAAAAGGGATACATTGTATGGCAATCTATACATTTTAGCATCCGGAGATCCAACCTTGGGAAGCTGGCGTTTTAAGAATACAGTTGACACAAACTTGGTAAAAGGTTTTGGATTAGCATCCAAAGCTTTAGGAATTAAACGTGTGAATGGAAACATAAGCTATAATTACAAAAGTTTTGCGGAAAACTCTATACCGGATGGATGGATATGGCAGGATATAGGAAATTATTATGGAGCATCAGCAGGAATATTGAACTGGATGGAAAATCAGCGGGATATATTTTTGAAGTCAGGTGATGACATCGGAGATGGTGTATATGTGGTGGGTGAGGAAGAAGTGTTCTATACTGGTGACCTGAAAGCAGCAGCTAAAAATTCTGGAGATAATGCATACGCCTATTTGCGTACCAATTGGGAAAAACCTGTAATATCTGGGACTATTCCTGTAGGGGAAAGGCAATTCAAAATATCAATAACGAATACCGATGCACCTGTCGATGGGATGAATGCTCTTGTAAATAGTTTAGGAGTGCAGTTGACTAAAGGACCTACAAACTTGATTGGTATTGGATATCGATTATATGTTGAGTATGATAAGAAAGATTTTAAGAAAATCTATACTCATTATTCCCCCTCCCTCGATTCCATTATCTACTGGTTCAACAAAAAAAGCATTAACCTTTATGGCGAAGCATTGATCAAAACCTTTGCTTACGAAAAGCAAGGCTTCGGTTCTACCGACAGCGGTGTTGCTATCTTAAAAAAATTCTGGAAAGATAAAGGCTTGGATGAAGAGGAGCTGAATATCTATGATGGTTCCGGTCTCTCACCACTCAACCGGGTAACTACACATGCACAGGTGGAGATCCTGAAATATGCAAAGACCAAAGACTGGTTCCCTTATTTCCTCCGCTCATTACCTGAGTACAACGGCATGACCATCAAGAGCGGCACCATCAGCGATGTCAAAGGTTTTTGCGGTTATCACAAAGCAAAGGATGGCAGGGAATATATCTTTTCTTTCCTGGTAAATAATTATAGCGGCAGATCTTCCACGCTTGTTAGCAAAATGTACAAGGTCCTGGATGAACTTAAATAGATGATAACTGACAACTGACAACGGACAACTGACAACTGATAGTTCATCGTTCATAGTGAGCAGTTCATCACCTCGGGTCATTTCTTTCAGGTGGAATTACCCTACCTTTCAGCATCTTCGCAACTACAAACCACAAACTAAAAACTATAAACTTCTCCGTATGAGCGATCAAAACTTTAAAAACCACGGCCGCTATATCCCTATCTGGCATATCATAACTCCGCTTGTCATAGGTGGTTTATTGGGATGGGGTATTGTGGATTTTATGGGCCATCATCTCGAAAAGCATTTACTCGGCGCCAGGATGATATCGATCTCCTTTGTACTCCTGATGCTCTGGTGGTATGCAAGATATTTTGCTTTGAAGGCGCACGATAAAGCCATTCGGGCTGAAGAAAATTTCCGACATTATTTACTTACCGGTAAACCATTCGATAAAGAATTGCGTATGGGCCAGATCATTGCCCTTCGTTTTGCCAGCGATGCTGAATTTCCGGCATTGGCAAAAAAAGCGGTGCAGGAAAATCTTTCTGCCAAACAGATCAAACAAGCTATTCAAAATTGGAGAGCTGACCACAACCGGGTGTGACTTTCCGTTGTTTTCCATCTTTATGATCACGATATGCTAGTAAATTAGAACGCAGATTTTCCATGATCGTTATGATAGGTTATGAGGTCTGCGTACATCTTAATCATTAGAAAAATCGGCGTTCTACTTATATGCTCAGTCTCCTGAAGAAGGTCATATCCATGTCCAGCAGCCAGGGAGAAGCCGCGGCTGCCGCCCAGAGCAGGAAGATGAATATTTTACCAAAGACTGATACATCCTGTATTAGATGGCGATGCAACAGGCTTTGTATCATCGCCATGATTTTATCTTCTTTTTCGTCATATTCATAAGGTGGGGCTGCAGGGACATCCTTGAATGAAGGATGCATTTCAATAAGTATGTTCCTGATCCTCCAGTAATCCTCATCCGGGAGTTCATCGTATTCAAGATCGGTATTGATCCCTTCCGTTTCTATCCTTTTCTCGATCGCATGTAATTTATTCTCTCCAAAAAGCCGGAAGATCATCATTGCCGGGAAAATATATAGAACAGGAAATTTTAGTTTCCACGCAAACCAGCAAAGCAATCCTATTGAAAGAAAGATAAATGCCTTGCTCAACCAGTTGTCCTCGTTCAGAAATACACGATTGAGTAATTGCCCGCCATCCAATGGATACACCGGAAGCAGGTTGAAAAGATTGAGCACGACAAAAAGTTGTGCTATCGTGTTGGAGGACATACCCGCAAAACCTTCGTAAGGGTTACTCAGCCAGAGAAGGTAGAATCCAATGCCGATCATAATGCTTGGCAGAGGACCAGCCAGCAGTATAATTGTCGATTCTCTTTGAGATACTTCTCTTTTACTCCCGGAAACATAGGCGCCCAATAGAGGGATAAAGAAAATACCAAGATCGTTATAACGAAAGATCTTCATGGCAATGAAATGCCCCAACTCATGGATCATGACGATCGCGGTGATAAGCAACATGATCTTGTAACTCGGGAAAATATAATAGCCGATAATAAGGTATAGGGCCAGGCTTAACAATGAGCGAAGCCAGATATTGGAAGTACTGGTTGCTGGTTTTTGGTATTTGGGAGGGTAGATGACAACCTCTTCGGAAGAAGGTATTACCTCATCTTTCTCTTCGTGGAAAGGCTCCTGTGAGTTGTCCATTCCGTAAAATTAATGGGTTGGGGTGTAAAAAGGTAAGGTTTGCTTATGTGAAAAGTTTTTTTGCACACGGATAAAACGGGTTGGAGGGATACTAACGGATCTATGTGCTTCGCAGCATTGGGATTTGGGGCTTACCAAAAAACTTTATCCAGGTATCCAGCCGAAACCTGGATAATATCCCTTATCATTCGTTTCACCCGTGTCATCCGTGTGCTAACACTTACAACTTTGCAATCAGGCCGGAAAATACGATTGTATCTTTTCAAGTAATGCGGCAGGCATCGTAGTTTTTTTCATGCCCTTTGCTTCCATGAAGTACAAGATGATTTTCGCAACTGCCAGCAATTCTTCCTGCTCATTGAATACTTCATGGTGAAACTCGATCTTATGGTGAACTGGTAATTCTTTCAGTGTTGTTTTGATCGTCAACAGGTCGTCATACTTCGCGGGCCGCAGGTAGCGGCAATGCACATCCACTACCGGCATGATCACACCCATCTTTTCCATATCCGCATAAGTGAAGCCCAGGTCGCGGATGGATTCCGCCCGGGCAGATTCAAAATAGGGAAAGAAATTACTGTGATAGACGACGCCCATTTGGTCGGTCTCCGCATAACGGACCCTTATCTGTGTTTGTGTAGTGAACATGTGATTTATTTTTCAGGATCGGAATCAAAAGTAAGTTCTTCCACTTCATCCCTCCGCACCAACCAGTAGCTGATATCTTTTGCAAAATATAAGATAACTACTGCGAAGATCATTTTGATCGCAGAAAGTTTGAAAGCGTAGTTGCTCATTTTGCCTGTTTCTTCCTCATAGAAACTACCGCGCCCTACTTCATTTCTGAATGTTTCAAAAAGATATAGTATCACTTCGGCAAGATTGGACAGGATCGCGGCTACGCAAATACCTATCAGTATCACTCTTAGCAAGGGACGTTTTCCCATTTTAAGAGCGAGGTCGTCGTTGATATTCTTCCCCGAAAGGTAGACCGCTATCTGGCTGCTCCGGCGTATGATCGTAATAAAGCTGATACCATAGATAGCGACCATGATCACTGTCGGTAACAACACTTCCAGTGCGCCTCCACCAGCCTGGAAAAAATAAAACAATTGCACAAGTCCGGAAAAGACAGATTCAAAGAACTTGAATCCGAAAATAAGACCAATGACAATGATCCCGTATTCGATGAGTTGTATCCTTTTCATTAACGGAAGTTAATACATTTCAATATGCAGCCTTTTACCACGATCAGCACACGTTGTGATACAATTCAACAACAAAATGTTAAAGCATCTCGCATAATAGACTTTTCCACACCTGTTTGGAATGATGTTTGGGTATAGCTGAAATAATTTGAATATTCGCAGCGTTAATCCACCATCGGTTTAAAGGACAATCTCAATGAAGAATCACAGTTTACTCGTTCTGGCTATCTTACTCAGTCTCTCTGTTTCTGCCCAGCAAACCCGCTTTTATAACGATCCCGAAGAAAAATTCAAGGAAGCCAAAGAATATTTCCAGAAAGAACAATACAGCCTGGCCTGGCCATTATTTAAAGAATTGCAACAGGACGTAAGAGAAACGAACAAGGCGAATATCCCTATCACTGTCCAGGAAATAAATTATTATGCTACGGTCTGTGCTCTCAAACAAAATGAGGGCAGGGCAGAGGACGAAGCACTCCAGTATATTGAAGTGGAGAAGAACAATGCGCGGGTGCAGATGATGAACTTTCACCTGGGCGAATATTATTTCCGCACAGATAGATTTGCCGAGGCTGCGCGGTTATATGAAGAAGCGAATATTTCTAACCTGAGCAACCGGGAAATCGCCGACATGAAATTTCACCAGGGCTATGCTTATTTTACGTTGCAACGATTTGAACAGGCAAAACCTTTATTCAATAGCATCCGTAGTCTTAAGGAGGATCCTAATTATATTGATGCTAATTATTACTATGGATTCCTTGCTTTTCGTGACCGGCAATATAAAGAAGCGCTCGAAGCTTTCAAGATCGTCGAGAATGAAAAGAATTACAACACGGTCGTACCCTATTACATTGCCCAGATATATTATATACAGGGAAAGAAAGACGAAGCCATCACTTATATACAGGGCAAACTACAAAGTGGCAGCAGTTCTCAATATTACGACCTCGAACTAAAACAAATGCTCGGGCATGCTTATTTTGAGAAAAAAGAATATGCAAAAGCATTGCCTTACCTCGAAGATTATGTCAGCCGCTCTAAAAAAGTGAGACGTGAAGAGTTATATGAACTCTCTTACAGTTATTATTATGTGAATCAACTGGGCAAGGCGATCGAAGGGTTCAAGCAATTGAGTGGCAAAGATGATTCCCTGAGCCAGCACGCTATGTACCTTTTGGGTGATGCGTATTTAAAAACAGGGCAGAAAGCCAATGCAAGGAATGCATTCCTTTTTTGTTCCTCCAATAGTCAGAATACAGAACAAAAGGAGATCTCTAAATACCAATATGCCAAGCTTTCCTATGAATTAGGCTACCAGGATGAGGCGTTGAACAGTCTTAGCGATTTTATCGCAGATTACCCTAATTCAAAATACAACACCGAGGCGAAGGAATTAATGATCGATGTGCTGGCCAATACAAATAATTTCAAAGATGCGCAGACAATGCTCGAAGGGCTGAAGAATCCTTCTGAAAATGCCAAAAGAGTTTACCCGAGGATATTGTTCGGACGTGCATCAGAGATGATCAACGATGGTCAATTGTCGGATGCAGATGCGATCCTCACTAAAATAATAGGTGAACCCAATAACCGTTCGGTGCTTCCTTTCGTGTATTTCTGGAAAGGGGAGATCGGTTACCGGAATAACCAACTCGATACAGCTATCAAATATTATCATGCTTATATGGATGCAGGCGCACCGGTTGCCGGGGAAGCTAATCCCGTCAACGCCCGCTACAACCTCGGTTATGCCTACTTGCGCAAAGAGAATTTTCCTGTTTCACTTACTTATTTTGAACCATTGATAAAAGCGCCGGCTTTGAATACCGATGCTTTCTCACAGGATGCTTATTTGCGGACCGCGGATAATTATTTCATGCTGAAAAATTTTGATAAGGCCCGGTCCATGTACGATAATGCGATCAAGCTTTCATGGCCTTCTGAAGATTATGCCACGTTCCAGATAGCAATGCTGGCCGGGGTGAGAAGCTATACGGATAAGATCAGTGGCATGAACACGATGATCCGGAAGTTCCCTGAGTCGCCATTGGTAGTAGACGCCAATATGGAGATCGCCAATACCTATATGGGTAATGAAAAATTCCGGGAAGCCATCCCTTACCTGAAGAATGTGGCGATCAATACGGATAATACAAGCCTTATCCCGCAAGCCTACCTGAAAATGGGTACGGCTTATTATAATATTGACAACAATGATGAAGCGATCCGTCAATTCAAAACAATCGTTGAACAATATCCCAACTCCCCGGAAGCCGAAGATGCGCTGGATAATATCAAGACCATCTATGTGGAGACTAGCAAACCTGATGAGTATGCCAACTATATGCGCCAGATCGGCAAACCCCTGAGCACGGATACAGAAGATGAACTGACGTGGACAGCGGCGGAAAAATTATATGATGATCAGAAGATCAATGAAGCACTGGCAGCTTTCAACAGTTACCAGCAAAAATTCCCCAATGGTGCACATAAGCTTGAAGCGAGTTTCAACCGTGCCGAGATTTATAACATGAAGAAAGATTGGAACAATGCTGCGGCAGCATATGAAATAGTAGCAGCTGATGCGCCCAACCAGTATGCAGAAAGAGCCGTGCTTTCGGCAGCAAGGATCTATTTTTTTGAATTAAAGAATTACACAAAGGCCGAAGCCTTCTATACACAGTTAAAACAAATTACAGCCAGCCAGGAAACTAAACTGGAAGCGATGAGAGGTTTGCTTCGTAGCCAGTACCAATTGGAGAAATGGACAGAAGCTGTAGAGAATGCAAAAGAACTGACAGCGGCCAAAGGAAGCAGCGCCGATGATAAAACACTTGCCAACATGGCCATTGCCAAATCACTACAGGCAAGCGGGCAGTGCGACCAGGCTATCACTAATTTCAAATCAGTGGTGCAATTGAATAAAGCAGCGCTGGCAGCAGAAGCAAGGTACGAGATAGCTGCCTGCTGGTTCCAGTTGAATAAATTAGGAGACGCGGAAAAAGCAGCGTTTGAAACGATCAATAAATCGGGCTCTTACGATTACTGGATAACAAAAGCCTATATCCTCCTGGGAGATATTTACTTTTCCCAAAAGGATTATTTCAATGCCAAAGCTACATTCCAGAGTGTAGTGGAAAATACGACCGACGCAGAACTTAAAGCTGAAGCACAGGCAAAATTGAATAAGGCAACAGAAGAAGAAGGCAGGTCAAGCAAGGTAGATAACTGATGAAAAAGGAAATGAAATCACCATGACGAAACAAATTCTATACAGGACATTATTGATACTTGCAGGGATATTTTCCTTATCTGTCTCTTTTGGCCAAAAAGATACTATAGGTAAAGGTGGTGTCGATATCGTCTCCAGTTTCAAACCAGCGCTTCACCAATCGGCCAAGATCAACTTTAGCGCCACACCTCCGGTAGCGGATACGACGAAAGCAAAATTGAATTACGATATTCCCAACCAGAACCTTTTATTTGCTTATCAGCCGGGAACACTGAAACCACTTGCCATGAATATTGATTCTGGTGGCAAGTTTGATAATGATAGTTATATCAAGGCAGGTTTTGGAAGTCTGCGAACACCCTTTGTACAAGCCGGCATTTCCTTCGGCGATGGGAAGACAGCGGGCCTGAATATTTTTGCCAAACATGTTTCTTCTGATGGGAAAAGAGATTACCAGCAATTCACCAACACGAATGTGAAGCTTTCGGGTTTCTTCCGCTCCGGTAATAACCTGGAATGGAATGCCAGTATCGGTATGCGGCAGGATAAGACCTACAAATATGGATATGAACCGCAATCGCTTCTTTTCTCCAATGATTCATTAAAGCAAACCTTTCAAACGATCGCGGGTAGGGTAGCGATGCATAATATCAATAAAACTGAATTTGGATTGACCTATTCACCGGAAGTCAGGATAGATGTCTTCAGCGATAACCATAAGAATTCGGAAAGTAATACGATCGTCAACCTGCCTTTACAGAAAACGATCGGGAAGGAGTTCACCGTTAACCTTGGAGTCACGTTCGACCTGACAAGATTATCACCTAACAATAAGTCGGCCTTTAATAATACCATGTATTATATATCTCCTTCGGTCTTATATAAAACATCGAATGTAAATGTGCAGGCCGGTATCAGGCCTTCATGGGATAATCGCAGTTTTAAGATGTTCCCGAATATTTTGGCAGAGATCAGCAGCAACGACAGTCGCTTTACTTTCCAAGCAGGATGGACAGGGTATGTAAGAAAGACAACCTATCAATACCTGGCTTCGCAGAACCCATGGTTATGGCTTCCTGCAAATTTTAAAAATACCTGGATCGAAGAACGCTTTGCAGGATTCAAAGGTTCTGTGGGCGATCATTTCAGCTACGCGGCTAAAGTGGCGTTCAACAAAATAAACAATCAACCTTTATTTGTAAATGATACGACAACCAATCTTGGCGGCAAGTCGTTCAGGGTGGTAAATGAGAGCCGGATGAATGTTGTGAATTTTGGTGGCGAGGTCGGAGTGACCTTCCATGAAAAATTCTCTATGATAGCGGGACTCCAGTTCAACCAGTACACCGGACTCATCAATAATGCGAAAGCATGGGGTATGCTGCCACTTGAATTAAAGGCGGCCATGCGTATGCAGATCATCAAGGACCTGTGGTTGAAGGGCGATCTCTTTGCATGGAGCGGCCCTCATTACCAGAAAAAAGATGGCTCGGCAGGTAAACTGGCCGGTGCCTTTGATCTGAATGCCGGCCTGGAGTTCAAGATCACAAAGAACCTCAATTTGTGGACACAATTCAATAATGTTTTCAACAAACAGTACCAGCGCTGGAATCAGTATCCTGTATATGGATTCAACTTTGTGGGCGGAATCGTATTTTCGTTCAATCAAAAGAACTGATGATGTACCCGGAGCTGTACCAATACCTTCTTCAATATAAACAATTAACTGTGCCGGGCATCGGCACTTTTCTAGTGGAAAGAAAACCAGCCCGTGTTGATTTCCCCAATAAACAGATATTCCCGCCCGTTTTTTCCATTTCGATGCAACAGCCCGGAAATTTTCCCGCAAGGGATTTTTTTGCGTGGTTAAGTAAAATGCTGGGTATCTCGGACAGGGATGCCATTGTTCGTTTCAACGATTTTGCTTTCGATATGAAAAAGCAAGTTGATTCCGGCGACGCCATTGACTGGACCGGTGTTGGCATGATCAGGAAAGGTTTGGCCGGAGAGATAAAGTTCGTGGCGGCGGGTCCTTTAATAAATGAAGAGCCCATACCAGCAGCCAAGGTTCTCCGGGAAAATGCAGAACATACGGTGAGGGTAGGGGAAGAAGAAAAGACATCTGTACAAATGGCGGAGATGCTTGCACAACCAGGTGAAAAAAAATCATACTGGTGGGCCCTGCCTCTTGTCATGGTGTTGTTAGCCGTTATATTTATTGGGTGGTATTTGTCAGAACACGGGATGGAAACCGCTTCTTCATCCAATAGGAAAAAATTGGTTCCGGCAGAGAACCTTACTACTTACAAAGTCCTTCCCTGATTGACCATTTTCAGCTTACTTTGCCTCCCTGACTGAAATTGAATGAATCCCGTTGTTCACTATACTAACTGCCCTGTTTGTAATTCAACCGCTATACGGCATAGCTTATCTGCCCAGGATCACACCATAAGTCACGAGAGTTTCCAGATATGGGAATGTGCCGGTTGCAGTCTTCGTTTTACGCAGGACGTTCCGGGTCCGGCAGCTATCATACCTTATTATAAGTCGGAGCAATACATTTCTCATTCCAATACTTCAAAAGGATTTATCAATCAACTTTATCAATGGGTGCGCAGGAAAACATTGAGGCAGAAAAGGAAACTGTTACAGAGGACCATTGGCCTGGAAAGGGGAAGCCTGCTTGATCTTGGAAGTGGTACCGGCGCTTTTGCTCACGAGATGAAACAGGCTGGCTGGAAGGTAATGGGATTGGAGCCGGATGCCGATGCACGCAGGACCGCAAAAAAATTATATGCTATCGATCTTGAAGATACTTCTCAACTTTATCCATTACCTCCATCATCTTTTGATGCGATAACATTATGGCATGTACTGGAACATGTACATGACCTGCATCAATATGTGGCAAAATTGAAAGAGCTGCTCAAGGAGAATGGGAAACTTTTCGTCGCTGTTCCTAATTATACTTCAAAAGACGCGGCGATCTATGCAGCTTACTGGGCGGCTTATGATGTGCCAAGGCATCTTTATCACTTTTCCCCGGCTTCGATAAAACTCTTGATGGAAAAGCATGGTTTACGACTTACTCATTACAAGCCCATGTGGTATGATAGTTTTTACATTTCCCTGCTAAGCAGCCGGTATAAAAATGGAAGCGCCAATCTTTTTGCAGCATTTATAAATGGTCTTCGTTCCAACTTTAAAGCATTGGCTGATGTGAAGAGATGCAGTTCGGTGATTTATATTATAGAGAAGTGAATAGTGAATAGTGAATGGTGAATAGGGTTGGCTTATTGAGTATTGCCCATTGACAATTGCCTACTGGCTAAACTGCACCTCATACAATTCTGGCCATAACTTCCCGGTGATGTAGATCTTTTTTGTTGCAGCATCATAGGCAATACCATTCGGCACATCCGCAACGGGATCGATCGCTTTGATGCGGTTCCACATAATGGTCAGGTCTGCCTTTGCAACGATCGACCCGGTAGCAGGATCGATCTTCAAAATATAGGGGGCTTCGTATTGATTGGCGTAAATAAAACCATCAATGTATTCCAGTTCATTCAAATTGTAGGAGAGACTACCTGCCTCTGTTACATCCTGGGTCTTTAATAATTTGAAGGTAGATGGGTCATAATAATATAATGTGCTTGATCCATCGCTGGCAATTAAATTCTTGCCGTCAGTTGTCAATCCCCAGCCTTCTGTTTCGATCCTGAACTCTTTTACTTTCCTGAAATCATTCAGCGTATAGACCAGGACCGTTTTCTCCCTCCAGGTGAGTTGATAGACCGTATCGTTAATGATGGTCACTCCTTCTCCGAAATATTTTTTATCTAAAGAAATTTCCTGCAATGCTTTGCCCGTCCTGAGATCTATCTTTCTTAATTTGGAAAAACCGTAATTGCCCGTACCCTCATACATTTCGCCTTTATAAAAAATAAGACCTTGCGTATAAGAAGACGTATCATGAGGATAAACAGAAATAATGGAATCGGTCATGATCTTGGGGCCCTTGACTTTTGGATCAGGCTCTTCACCGGGACCTTTAGGGTTACAGCTAAAAAAAACCAGTAGAGTAAGTGCAGTAAGAAGTTTTTGCATCGGAAAGATTAATTTATTCCGAAGTTCTGATTCCTTTGTAGAATACTTCGGGAAAGGCAAAAATAAGAGCTGAGCAATTATACAGCTGTTAAAGGTTTAGTTTATAGGGCGGATATAGGAAAACTACGATACAAAAAGCTCTTGCACAGTTCATTAAATGGAGTATATTTGAGGTGTACCTGCCTGAGAAAATTCTCATTTTGAAATCGTATCCCCTGGAATTCCTCCCTTAACCTTCCAATACTCCTTCATTATTTATTATTCCAATTTCCTGTGGTCAACTCATGGCATTATATCATGTCATGCCGTACCTAAACGATTTGGAAATTATGAAGGCGGTCTTGTTTATTATCCTCTTAGCATTGGGTGTGAGCAGCCAGTTGGCTGCACAAAAAAAATGTACTTCTGATATCTATCAGCTGGAAAGAGCAAAGGAAAATGCCTTACTGGCAGAAAATATCAGTCGCATCGAGTCATTCATACAACAGCAATCAACGGCAGAACGAAACCAGGGCATCGGGTCACCAGCAGAAATGGTGATCAGGATACCGGTCGTTATCCATAATCTATATCATTACCCTTCCGAGAAAATAAGTGATGACCAGGTGATGAGCCAGATCGCTTCGCTGAATCAATGTTTTCGTCGCCGCAGTGCTGATACAACTAATACTCCTTCCTATTTCAGATCATTGGCTGCGGATTGCCGTATAGAATTCGTTCTTGCCATTTCCGCACCAGGTCGCAAATCGACCAGCGGCATCATACGGAAATATACTCCTATCAAAGAATGGGAAGCAGATGATAAAATGAAGTTCTCATCTGAAATGGGAGATGATGCCTGGGATCCCAAAAGTTATTTGAACATATGGGTGTGCAACCTCAACCGGGTCGCCGGCTATGCAAGCGTACCCGGAGACGAAGCTAATAAAGATGGAGTAGTGATCGGGATACCTGCCTTTGGTACTATCAATACACAAACAGGCTATGAGATGGGCAAAACAGCTGTTCATGAGATCGGTCATTGGCTAGGGCTGAAACATATTTGGGGGGACCAGTATTGTGGGGATGATGGAGTGGCCGATACACCGAAACAAGCTGGTTATAATGTAGATTGCCCGGGTGTCATCAACATCACATGTGGTAATGGACCTTATGGAGATATGTATATGAACTATATGGATCTGACCAGTGATGCCTGTATGAATATCTTCACGCAGGGACAAAAAACAAGGATGAGATCGCTGTTTGCGTCTGGGGGTATCCGTAATCCAATACTTACATCACAAGGTTTGATGCCGCCATTGATCCAGGAGATACCATTGCCTGAAGAAGATCCTAAATGGCTCAACCCGCAATTGTATCCTAACCCTGCAAGTAGCCAGCTTACGCTCGATCTCGCTTATGATACCAGGTGGATGGGGAAAACTATACGTGTACTCAATTTACAGGGGCAAAGTGTTATGACTGTACTAGTTACATCGAAGAATCAGAAAATTGATTTATCAAAATTGCAGGCTGGCCTTTATTTCCTTGCAGCTAAAAAGGATGATGGAGAGTCTATGAGACTGAAGTTTGTGAAATTCTAAGTCGCAACCAAATTATTTCGACACTAACGGCAAGCAAGACCCCGGAACGATCCGGGGTTTTTTATAATATTAAAAAAGACCACCGCTTTCACGATGATCCTTTCTCATTCCTTATTCCTGATTTCTTATTCCTCCTGAGCTTGTCGAAGGATTTAGATGTGAATAGCTTCCCCATACGCCACTTCAATAGCATCTTTAATGCTCTCACTGATGGTCGGGTGAGGGTGAATCGCATTCAGTACTTCGTGATACGTGGTCTCTAATTTTCTAGCCGTAACCGTCTCCGCGATCATCTCTGTTACATTATAACCTATCATATGTGTGCCCAGCCATTCGCCGTATTTGGCGTCGAAGATCACTTTAATGAAGCCTTCGTTATGTCCGGCTGCTGATGCTTTGCCACTTGCACTTAAAGGGAACTTGCCCACCTTTATTTCGTAGCCCTGTTCCTTCGCCTGCTTTTCTGTATAACCAACCGAAGCGATCTCCGGTACACAGTACGTACAGCCAGGGATGTTATTATAATCGATAGGCTCGGGTTGATGATGATATTTGTTCTCATTATAACCGATGGATTCAACACAAACAATACCTTCCTTGCTGGCCACATGCGCTAATGCCTGGCCGGGGGAGCAATCACCAATGGAATAAATGCCGGGGATATTGGTCTGCCCGTATTTATCTACCATTATTCTTCCTTTATCTGTTTTTACACCCAATGTTTCCAGGCCAATACCTTCTATATTAGCGGCAACACCTACAGCGCTTAATAAAACATCAGCTTCAAGCGTCACTTCCCCACTTGCTGTTTTCACTTTTGCTTTTACACCAGCACCGGAAGTATCGACCGCTGTTACTTCACTATTGGTCATGATCTCAATCCCATTCTTCTTGTATTGTTTTTCGAGCTCTTTGGAAATATCCTCATCTTCTACAGGAACAATGCGCGGCATGAACTCTACGATGGTCACTTTAGTGCCCATACTGTTATAGAAATACGCAAATTCAACTCCTATAGCGCCGCTGCCTACAACGATCATACTCTTTGGCATTTGCGGCAGAACCATGGCTTCCCGGTAGCCAATGATCTTTTTTCCATCGATCTTCATGGCAGGTAATTCACGACTGCGACCACCCGTAGCAATGATGATATGCTTGGCTTCCACTGTCTGAGCTTTACCATCTTTATCCGTTACTTCTAATTTTCCCTTGGCCACTAATTTGCCGAACCCAATTATCACATCGATCTTGTTCTTCTTCATGAGGAACTGTACGCCTTTGCTCATCTTATCGGCTACACCCCGGCTTCTTTTAATGACAGATTCAAATTGCGGAGTACCACTCGCTTCGATCCCGAAATCCTTTGCATGTTTGATGTATTCAAACACCTGGGCGCTTTTCAACAGAGCTTTGGTTGGGATACAACCCCAGTTAAGACAAATACCGCCGAGACTTTCCTTTTCAATGATCGCTGTTTTAAAGCCAAGCTGCGAGGCGCGGATAGCTGCCACATAACCGCCGGGACCGCTGCCGAGAACCACTACATCGTACGCCATTTGTTAAATATTAGATTAAAAAGTTAAGAGGTTGAAGGGTAACGAGCTGCGAAGGTATTTTAAATGGAGGAAATGGGCAAAAGCAGGATAGGCCGATACACCGATATAAAGTTATCGGGTTAATCCTGTGAAAAAAAGCCTGTCAAAAGATGAAACGTCTTTTCTGATCTGACCTTAATTCGGATTTGGTCCATACCATCTTCGATATGTATTTGAGGTGAAGGAAAACCAGAAGAATTAACAGTCCAGTCGCCCTCTTATATCACCGCTTGAGGAATAATTAGTGGCGGACTTTTTAATTGAATATTTTAGCTCTTTGTTCCTTTATGCGAAAACTCTGGTTTCTTGTATCCTTCTTTTGTATCGTGAATTATGGCCATGCCCAGACAGGTAAGCTGGTCAAGATCGTTGTGCTTAATGATGCAGGCCAGGCCATGCCGGCAGCTTCCGTTCAACTATTGAAAACTGATTCAACCTTGTTACAGACGCAGGGAACCGACAGGACAGGTATCGCTGAATTTACAGGGTTGGAGGGTGAGAGCTATATCGTTAAGGTCACACACGCCGGTTATCAAACTACTTACATCGGGATCAGGGATCTCCTGAAAAATAGTTCCTTCAACAAAACAGTGAACATGCAGTTATCTGCTACTGTTTTAACCGATGTCACCGTTACAGCTAAAAAACCTTTTGTACAATTCAGACCGGATAAGACAGTGGTGAATGTTGAAGCAGGGATCACCAATGCCGGCGCTACCGTCATGGATGTCCTGGAAAAATCGCCGGGCATAACAGTTGGTAAAGATGGCGCTATTATCATGAAGGGAAAGCCTTCGGTCATGGTATTGATCGATGGTAAACAGACACAACTTAGCGGGGCCGATCTCCAGGCTTATCTTTCCGGCATGAGCGCTTCGCAGATCGATGTGATAGAATTGATCGATAATCCCGGTGCGAAGTACGATGCGGCAGGGAATGCCGGTATCATCAATATAAAAACCAAGATCAATAAGCAAAAAGGGTTCAATGGATCCATGAGCCTGAACTATGGCCAGGGGATCTATGCAAAGAGCAATAATAGTCTTAACCTGAACTACAGGGCCGGAAAATTCAATTGGTTCCTTAACTATGGTAACAGGATAGCAAAGGAAAGAATGAATTTATATGCGCTGAGGAAATATCTTGACGTGAATGGCAATGATTCGCTTTTGCTCGATCAGCCCAACGTAACAAACACCAAGGTCAATTCCCACAATGTAAAGACCGGCCTGGATTTTTTTGCGGGGAAAAGAACAACGCTCGGAATTGCTTTTACAGGCAACATCACCAGGCGTGATGTGACAAGTACCAGCAATATCGTTTGGATGTCGCCTTCCTATGTTATCGACTCAAGTATCGATACCTGGGGAACAAGACATATACGTTTTGAACGGGCTGGGGTCAACTTCAATGGTCGCCATACTTTTGAAGATGGCGCTGAACTTTCCGCGGATATCGACCTGATCAAATTTAATATAACGGGTGACCAGCATTTTCAAACACAATTATCTGCACCCGGAAGTATCGCACAGGCTACCAAGGGCGATATCCCTTCCGACCTGAATATTTTTACTGCCAAACTTGATTACTCGAGGAGATTTAAAAAATTCCTTTGGGAAGCCGGATTGAAAACAGCAAGTACTGCTACTGATAACCTGGCGCAATATTATTTCAATGATGGAACGGGATGGCAGGAGGATCTCAGTCGCAGTAATCATTTTCTGTATGATGAGAAGATACATTCAGTTTACAGCAGCATCGATGCTGAAGCGGGAAAATGGCATTGGCAGACCGGGCTTCGCTACGAGCTGACGGATTATAAAGCCAACCAGTTGGGCAATACTGTAGTAAAAGATTCTTCTTTCCAAAAGAATTACGGGAGCTTGTTCCCTTCTGCTTTCGTGTCCTACAATGCAGACAGCAATAATACATTTACTTTACGGTTAGGCAGAAGGATCGACAGGCCCGCATTTCAAAACCTCAATCCTTTCCTGGTCACGCTGAATAAATACACGTTTGAAGGTGGCAATCCTTTTATAAAGCCCCAGTACACCTGGAACTTTGAATTATTGCATACGTATAAACAATTGTTGTCAACCGGTATTTCGTATAGTTACCTGAAGGATTATTTTTCACAGATCTTCATTATTGATTCCAACAGTAGTAATGTCAATAAGAATATCATCATTTATACACGGGGGAATGTGGGCACTTTTCATAATCTTGGTGTAACCGCGAGCCTGCAGGTTCCTGTTACGAAATGGTGGAGTATAACGGGCGTTGCGGTATACAATCATAAAGTGATCAAAGGGGTGGTGTGGGCACCTATAAAAGCGGTGGTTGACCAGTTGAACATCAGCCTCAATAACCAATTTCAGTTCAAAAAAGGGTGGGCTGCTGAACTTAGCGGCTATTACCTGACCAATAGCCAGATCGATCTCCAGGAAACATTGACCCCGCAGGGAGAAGTCAATGCAGGCATATCAAAGAAGATGCTGAAAGATAAGGTCACGATGCGGCTGACCGTTCGGGATATGTTCTATACGCAGAACTATTCCGGATATTCCAAGTTTCAGAATTCCCATGAACCTTTCGAGGTAAAATGGGATTCCAGGGTAGTCCGCCTCACCTTTAGCTGGCGGTTTGGTAAAGCTATGAAGGCTATAAAGCGATCAGGTGGCGGGGCAACCGAAGAGACTGACAGGGTTGGCTCGGGTAATTAGGTAATTTTATAACTTGAGAACCAGTTTATAGGGTCTCGACAGCTTTGTGGAGAAATGGGTCGGGATACTGGTAAATTTCTCCTTCTTCATTCCTTATTTCTGATTTGTTTCCCCTACCTTTGCCGTCCAAAATTTAGTATCAATCATGGCCAGAGTATGTCAGGTTACAGGTAAAGTTCCGGTGGGTGGACACAAAGTGTCGCACTCAAATATCAAGACCAAACGCCGGTTTCTTCCCAATTTACAGAAGAAACGTTTTTACCTGGCCGAGGAAGATAAATGGGTAACGCTGAAGCTTACAACAGATGCTATGCGTACCATCAATAAGAAAGGTCTTTATACTGTAATCAAAGAGCTGAGAGCTCAAGGTCAACACATCTAAATTATAAGTCATGGCAAAGAAAGGCAACCGTGTACAGGTGATCATGGAGTGTACGGAGCACAAAACAAGTGGTAAGCCCGGCACCAGCCGCTATATCACGGTAAAGAACAAAAAGAACAACCCCGAGAGATTGGAGTTGAAAAAGTACAATCCAATTTTGAAAAAAATAACGGTTCATAAAGAAATTAAATAATGATTTGAAGATTTGAGAATTTGAAGATTCAACGATTTGCATTTTCAAATTTTCAAATTGCCAAATTTTCAAATTAATAATCATGGCAAAAGCAGCGAAAACGGCGATCAAGAAAGACCCTAAACAGGCAGCCGAAGCAAAGAATTATACAAAAGTGATCAAAGCTGTACGCAGTCCTAAAAGCGGCGCTTACACTTTTAAAGAGCAAATGGTGCATAAAGACAAAGTGAAAGATTTCCTGGCCCAGAAATAAGCATGCCTCACTAATTACTTAGAAGCTATTCGTCACTGCGAATGGCTTTTGTTTTTTAATTTGGTGAATGGTCAATGGGCAATGGCGAATGATTGCCTCAGCGGAACAGGTACTGACTATTCACCACTCACTATTCACTATTATGGGATTCTTTAATAAACTCTTCGGGAAAAAGGAAAAGGAAAGTCTTGATGAAGGTCTGAAGAAGACCAAGCAGGGATTCTTTGAAAAGATCAACAGGGCCATTGCCGGCAAAAGCACTGTTGACGTAGAGGTATTGGATGACCTGGAGGAAGCGCTGGTAAGTGCAGATGTGGGAATTGAAACAACGGTGAAGATCATCGAGCGGATCGAGAAAAGGGTAGCAAAGGATAAGTACATGAACGGGGCAGAACTTAATAAAATGCTACAGGAGGAAATTGAAGAACTATTAGTGGAAGCACCCGAGTCGAATACTTATGCTTTTGATTCTGAACTTCCGGCTAAACCTTATGTGATACTCGTTGTTGGCGTTAACGGAGTAGGTAAAACAACCACTATTGGTAAGCTTGCTTATAATTTCAATAAAGCTGGCAAAAGTGTTTTGCTGGGTGCTGCAGATACTTTCCGGGCTGCGGCTGTTGATCAACTGACCATCTGGAGTGAAAGAGTTGGAGTACCGATCGTAAAGCAGGCCATGGGCAGCGATCCTGCCGCTGTAGCTTTCGACACGGTGCAAAGCGCTGTTTCGAAGAATTCGGATATCGTATTGATCGATACCGCAGGCCGTCTCCATAACAAAGCACATTTGATGGATGAACTCACTAAGATCAAAAGAGTGGTTCAGAAAACCATTCCCGATGCGCCGCATGAAGTGCTGCTGGTGCTGGATGGGAGTACGGGACAGAACGCATTGGAACAGGCCAAACATTTTACCGCAGCTACAGACGTAACAGCATTAGCGATCACAAAATTAGATGGAACAGCAAAGGGAGGCGTAGTGTTAGCGATTGCCGATCAATTTAAGATCCCGGTAAAGTTTATCGGTGTGGGAGAGAAGATGGAGGATTTGCTGGTGTTTGATAAGCATGAGTTTGTTGATAGTTTGTTTAGCATAGATAAAAATTAAAAAGATAAAAATTAAAAGATAATAGATAAAAGTGCGTCGTTAAGCTCGATGTGCCTTATAAGGGGGGTGAAACTTTAAGCGAGTTGTACTATTGAAGAACTTTTATCTTTTAGTTATTATCTTTTATCTCATATTTAATGAAGACTAAAAAACTACATAAAGATAAGGTCAACATCATCACCCTAGGGTGCAGCAAGAATATGGTGGACAGTGAAGTGCTGAGCGGTCAGCTTTTAGCCAATGAGATCGATGTGGTGCATGAGAATAAAAACTCGGATCATAATATCGTAGTAGTGAATACCTGCGGTTTTATCGAGAAAGCCAAGGAAGAAAGTATCAATACGATCCTTGACCAGGTGGAGTTGAAAAGAAGAGGTAAGCTGGATAAAGTATATGTGACGGGCTGTTTGAGTGAACGTTATAAGAATCACCTCGAAGAAGAGATACCTGAAGTGGATGCTTATTTCGGCACGATGGAGCTGCCACTTATCTTGAAACAGTTTGAAGCGGATTATAAAACTGAACTGATCGGCGAGAGATTATTGGCCACACCGCGGCATTACGCATACATGAAGATATCCGAGGGGTGTAACCGAACCTGTTCTTTTTGTGCAATTCCCCTGATGAGAGGTCAACATGTGAGCAGGTCTATCGAAGACCTGGTTAAAGAAGCTGAAGGACTTGTAAAGAAAGGAGTGAAAGAAGTGATGCTGATCGCCCAGGAGCTTACTTATTATGGGCTTGATACCTACAAGAAAAGAATGCTGGCCGATCTTATGAACAGGCTCGCTGATGTTAAAGGACTGGAGTGGATCCGCCTTCACTATGCTTATCCTTCAAAATTTCCCCTTCAGATTTTAGACGTCATGCGTGAAAGAGAGAATATTTGCAACTATTTGGATATGCCTCTCCAGCATGCTGCGAATAATATGCTGAAAGCTATGAAGCGGCAGATCACCAGGGAAGAAATGGAAGAACTTATTGCAGGCATCCGCGAAAAAGTGCCGGGCATTTGCCTGCGCACTACCTTGATCGCCGGTTTTCCCGGAGAAACAGAAAATGATATAGAAGAATTAAAAGGGTTTTTACAGCGTCAGCGTTTCGATCGTGTAGGCATTTTTACTTACAGTCATGAGGAAGGTACCAGCGGTTTTGAGTTGACGGATGATGTTCCCGCTGAAGAAAAAGAGCGAAGAGCGCAGGAGATAATGGAAGTGCAGCAGGAGATCTCGCTGGAATTGAACCAGGAGAAGGTGGGCAAGACTTTTAAAGTGCTTATCGATAAAAAAGAAGCGGGGCGTTATCTTGGTCGTACAGAATTCGATTCGGTAGAAGTGGATAACGAAGTAGTGATACACTCCGCTAAAAAGCTCCCGATCGGTGAATTTGTAAACGTAAAGATCAGCAAGGCCTACGATTATGACCTGGAAGGGGAGGTTGTAGAAACCGCCCCTTAAAAAGAGGCGGTGGTCTTTCTTATTTGCAGCTATCGCAATCAGCAACTGCTTTCCTGATCGCATCCTCACCAAATTTTGTGTCATCTATAGCCGTTTTACAGGAGCTGCAAAACTTTCCAAGAACCTCCTTTACATTTTTCTTTGTGAGCCATTGAAAAGAGGCCTCGCCCGATCTTTTAATAAAATAATCATCAACATCGCCTTCACCACCAGCTGCTACGATCGCTTCGGTTCCGTTGTACTGTATCGCTGATGGCGTACTGGCTTTACGGAGTAAGCTGATCGTTTTACCCTGCCAGATCACTTCATAGAAAGTATTGTCATTGGTGATATAGGTAACGGCCCCGATCTGCACACTTGTGAGCTGGTCCGCCTTGTATCTGGTTTTCTTTCCATCATTGATTACGGTTACTTCTCCTTTTTTACGGATATTATCTTTTAAAGTGCCGGTGATAACAGAGTTATCGGGCAGTGTCAGCTGTCCACTTGTTACATCATTATTTTTTTCGGGAATAGGTTGGGCATTGGCTACTGTGAATTGCAGTAAGATGGCGAATAAGAATAAACCGGGTAACTTTTTCATGTTGTTGATGGTTTTATGATTTTAAGTAATTGATTACGCTGTGGGGAGGGACTTCAGTAATTTTTGCCAATGAGCGATACGTTCCCTTGTAGAAAATTTTCCGGCTTCTATTCCCGGAAGAAGTTTGTCGTTAATGAAATCCATGAACTCAGCACTATGTGGTTCTTTTTTACCTGTATTCAGATTGATCGGGATAAAGGTGGTATGCATTAAAGCTTTCAGGTGTGAACCTTTTTCGTCCAGCATCAACATCTCTACATGAAGGTGTTCAGCGCTTGTTTCCAGCAAGCCAGAGCGTATGCATATCTTTTCATTCAGTGCGGCCGGTCGCAGGTAACTGATCTCATGCTGCATAACGACCCAACCAACACCTTTTTTGTAAAAGCTCGCCAGGTCCATATCATAATATGTCTTGAGATGATCTTCCCTTGCGTTGAGCAGGTAATCGATATAGCGGGCATTGTTGAGGTGACGAAAGGGATCACAATCGCTAAAACGAACAGTGTAAAAAGATTCAAGGTGTTGCATAATGTTGGTTTAATATAAATAAGACCAATCGGTCGAATTTTAAAGCAAAAAAATATTATGTTGCCAGGTCCATTTTTATATGTTCCTGTATGCGGTCGAGGATACGGTGAAGGATCGTAGGAGCATCATTGATCTTTGCCATTACAATGGCCCCTTCGATCAGGGCATACATCATCTCACCTTCCCGCTGCGGGTGTATATCTTTCTTAAATTCACCGCTCTTCTTACCGGTCTGAAATATATGAACCAGTGATGCGAGCATCTCATTTTGTGCGGCCCTTGCCTTCATTTTCAGAAAAGGGAAGGAGTCATCTGCTTCAACACTGGTGTTCAACAAGGGACAGCCTCCCGAAATGGGGGGATTGGTGATATAGTTGCTGTAAAAATCAAGGATGGCAAAAAGTTTATCCTGGCTCGTTTTACAGGGTGCGACAGCCTGCATCACAGCCGTCTTAACCCTTTTAAAAGAATAATCAAAGGTCAGCGCTGCTATTTCATCCTTGCTTTTAAAATTACCATAGAGACCACCTTTGGCAAGGCCGGTTACTTTCATGATATCCGAAAGGCTGGTACCGGCATAACCGTTCTTATTGAAAAGAGGCGCAGCTTTTTCGATGATCATCTGCCTTGTTTGTTCGCCTTTGGTCACGGGGAATTTTGAGAAAGTAAAAATAGACCGAACGGTTTATTTTGGCAAATTTATTTTTTCTCGCCCCGATCAGTCATGCCTGGCAGCCCTTTCAATATTCCTGTCGGGCATCAACCACATAATGGCGACAAAAATAATGAGTACCCCGCATATCCTTGTATCAATATACGCTGCGGGAATAGCCAAGGTATAGAATATACAGGAGATCATCCCTTTTTTAGATTGTTTTTGCAATAGTTCAATTAAAGCCGGATTCCCCGGGTTACATTTTTTCATGACCACTAAAAGGATATAATAAGCAACCCCACATAGATCCGCAAGCAGGGCATATAGTATGACCGTATTCTTTTCAAAATGATTCTCGCCCATCCATGCTGTAGCAAAAGGAATAAGCGACAACCAGAATAATAAATGCATATTGGCCCATAAAATACCGCCCCGCACATCTTTGATCGTATGCACCAAATGGTGATGATTTCCCCAATATATACCCAGCATTGTAAAACTGACGACATAGCTGAAAAAAACTGGCCAGAGTTGCTGCAGTGCATGCCAGCTTGTATCA
>DATLCB010000006.1:0-5404 GCA_035526625.1 Chitinophagaceae bacterium | reverse complement strand
TGCGATGGGTGAAATCTTCGACGCCTGTTTGAACAAACGCATCATTCTTTTTACCGATACTCCACAGATGGATCTTCATACCTTTTTTGATTGGGATAAAGATACTACTGTGCTTATTCAAATAGTAAAGCCTCCGGTAAGGAGGCTCAACTTATCTATTATCTTTTATTTTTTATCTAAAACCCTTTCTTTACTTCCTCCTTTATCGACACTTCGGTAACGGGGCCGTATTTCTCTGCTATCTTTTTGATTTCGGAGGATTTACCTACGAGTACAAATTGCAGTTTGTCTTTTGGGAAATATTTGGCGATGATCGCTTTTGCTTTATCCAGTGTAAGATCATTTACACTCTTCTCAAAGTTATTGATGAATGATTCATCCATATTGTACCAGAACATCTGGGTCATCAATGAAGAAAGCTGGCCAGCCGTTTCGTAGCGGGGAGGAAACTGCCCTTTTACATAATTCTTCGCGGAAGACAGTGATTTCTCATCGATCCCTTCCTTATGCAGTTTATTCAATACTTCGAGAGCCTTATCAATGGCAGCTTCCGTGGTTTTGTTAGCGGTAAACGTCGAAATATAAAATGTTCCGGCATTCTTCAGGGGATTAAATCGGCTGCTGGCACCATAGGTAAGACCCGTATTCACCCGCAGTTCATCATTGAGCATGGAAGTAAAGCGGCCACCGAATAAGGTATTGATCACTTCAATAGAAACAAAGTCAGGGTTGTTGCGGCTGATGCCGGGTGCGCCAATATAAAAGGTGGTTTCCCTTGCGTCATCCTTGTTTACCAGCAGCACTTTGTTGCCGGAAGGCGTGGTCACTGTTTTAGCAGCGAGGTTCACCTGTGGCTTCGTACCCTTTCTCCAGTTGCTGAACAGAGCAGTGAGTTTTGCTTTCATTTCTGCGGTATTGAAATCACCTGCAATGGAGATAGCAGAAGCTTCGGGCAAATAATTCTCCTCATAGAATTTCTTCAGATCATCTACCTTGATAGCCGACACAGTGGATATCTTTCCTTGTACGACGTTGCCATAAACATGGTCGCCGTAAATGAACTTATCAAAATAAGAGCTGATCACTGAACGGGGGCTTTCCTTTTGCTGTTCCAGGGACACCAGTAATCGTTTCTTTTCTTTATCAAACTCTGCTGCATCAAAGATGGGTTGGGTAAGCACTTCTTTAACCAGGTCAAGTACTTTGTCTTTATCCTTGGTAGCAAAGCGGGCAGAAAGCCCGGCTGATTCTTTAGAGGCAAACGTATTGATACTGGCTCCTACAAAATCAAGCTCTTCATCCAGTTTGGATTTAGGATACTTGACCGTGCCATGTTTCAATGCTGTAGCCGTGATCGAAGCAAGCCCGGCTTTATCTCCATCATAAATGGCGCCGGCAGGCATGATGGCCGACACACTGATGATCGGTACTTCGTGCTGTTCCATCAGGTAAACCGTAAAACCATTCTTCAGTTTGATCTTTTCATATTTAGGCAGCTTGTAGCTTTGAGCTACGAGTTGCTGAGAAAATACGACCAGCAGTAATGTGAATGACAGGATCTGTTTTATAGTACGCATAATTCTTTTTTTATTCTTCTGTGTTTGATTTTAATACACCCACCGTGCGGGTGGCTTTAGAGAAATATTTGTTAGCCACTTTCTTTACATCGGCTACTGTTACTTTGTTGAAAGTGGCGGGCGCATCAAACATTTTTTTATAATCGCCGAAGAAAACTTCGTAAGTGCCGATATTATTTGATTTACCATTGATGGTCTCCACCTGGCCATAGAACTCCATCAGCTTTTGATTCTTTATCTTCTGTAGTTCGGTCTCATTGATACCATCCTTTTTTATCTTCTCGATCTCTTCATAGATCGCTTTTTCCAGATCGGCTTCATGAACACCTTTGCTGGCGATCGCATAGAACTGGAAAAGGGTAGGATCGAAGCTGGCGCTGAAATCGGTGAACACCTGTGTGGCAATTTGTTTCTTATCCACTAATGCGGCATATAGTCTTGAAGATTTACCGCTGCTTAAAATATCACTGAGGATCGTCAAAGCATAATAGTCCTCATTGTTGGCTTCGGGCGCTTTGTAAGCGATCATAAGGTAAGGAGTGGCCACGTCTTTTTGTACAGTGATACGTCTTTCGCCTGTTTGCGGAGGTTCAACCGTATGTACCTTCGGAGGCGCGGGTTGAGCGGGAATAGGCTCAATATATTTTTCAGCCAGCCTCTTTACTTCTTCCATCTTTATACTTCCTGAAACCACTACCACGCAATTGTTAGGTGCATAATAGGTCCTGAAATACCTTTCGAGGTCCTCTTGTTTCCAGTTCTTCATATCATCTTCATAGCCGATGACGGGCCAATGATAAGGATGTTCCTGGAAAGCTGTAGCCTGTACCTGCTGACCAAGCATGTTCCAGGGAGAATTCTCCAGGCCCGTACTTCTTTCACTTAACACTACACCTCTTTCACTTTCCACCATTTTGGGATCGATACTCAGGCTGGCGATACGGTCGCCTTCAAGATCAAAGATCACTTCAGCGGCTGAGGAAGGGAACCAGTTGGTGTACACGGTCACATTCTCGGTGGTGTAAGCATTGTTGGCGCCACCGTTGAATTCCATCGTCTGGTCAAATAGTTTGGGACCGAATTTTTTAGCCCCATTGAACATCATGTGTTCAAAGAAATGTGAGAGACCCGTAATGCCCTGGTATTCGTTTCGGCTTCCTACCCGGTAAAACAGGTACATATTGGCATTGGGAATGGAATTGTCTTCGACAACAAGGAACTTCATCCCATTCTTCAGGGTGAATGTTTTAACATCACCAGCCTTCATCTGTGCATTGGCCGAAAAAGCCAAAAGGAGTAAGGCCTGTGCAATTATTTTTTTCATTTATAATGTTTTTTGAAAGGGCGATAAAGCTAAGCAAACAACGCTTAATAAATTCACCATTTATATAAAACAAAGGTCCCGTTGAATAGACGGGACCTTGCTGGTTAAAGAACAGTTAACTCTTTATTTTATCTCGTAATCTTTTCTGAACGACATCAATGTGGAGCGATAAAGCATATTGGTAGCATCCAGAGTTGCTGCCTTCGAATAATACTGGTAGGCTTCAGAAAGATAATGGGCATCCTCCAGCATGAAGGCGGTACGATAAGCTTCTTCTGCAGGTGTTTCAACACCAGGAGCCTGTGCTTTGATCTTAGTTAAAACTGCATTGAAAGTTTCTTTTGATACATAATGGAGCACTTTTCTGTCCTCGTTCTCTTCGCCTTTGATGGCAGCTATCCAGTAATACGATTCACCCGGTTTCATCCTGACCTGGATGGCCGACAGAGGGATCTTAAGTTTCGTGACCGTAGTAGTATAAAAAGGTTCAGCAACATTCGACCATTTGAAAAGATGGAAGTCGAATTCTTTAGCTTCTGCATAAGATTTCCATGACAAGGGGAAATCGCCACCTGAATAGTTCACGGTATCCAGGCGGGAGTCAACCCATACGTTGTTAATCTCGCCCCTGCTTACTGCACCCACCGTATTCATATAGGCTTTACGGTTGCTGCCGGGCGAACCGCTCGATTTTGTCATCTGGGCCCAAACATATTTGAGGTAATTAGCGCTGACAGAACTGTTATTGACCTTGCAGGAGTCGCCAAATTTATTGAGCTGGTAAGTACCGGGTTTCGTGATAGTGAACATCGCCGCTTCGTTACAGATCAGCGTAGCGGTTCCACCTGAAGCCACTTTTACGGTAGCGGCATTGTCGAGAGGTTTGCCGGCCTTGGCCTTGCTTTCAACATTGTTTTCGACAACAGAAACATTCCCCTTGAAACTGTAAAGCAGGAATTGATTCTGCGCCCCGGCCACGACGGCCAACACACAAAAAGAGATGAGAAATGATAGCTGTTTCATCTTGTAAGGTTTAGTTTATGTAGTAAAAACTTTTATTTAATGATGATGGGGTTTGAATACGGTCTTATAATTGAACTTCTTATGCATCCACACGGCCCAGGCTTCGTAGAAATAAATTACATCCACAGCTAACAGGATCGTTACCAGGCTAAACTTCAGGTCAACCTTCAGACGATACTTGTCAAACAAATAGATGCCTAACCATACAAAAAATATAGCCGAAGCTACCTGGGCGATCTTTGCTGCTAAATGGAACCAGATATGGCTTTCCAGGTAATAATGGACGAAGAAGGACATATGAAGCCAACACACAACAACGGCAATCAAAATGTTCAGCCATAAAGGTACTTTTTTTATATAGTTATCATCCAAAGCCATCGAAATAATATTTGCGTGGATGAAAACCCCGTTCATGTCGGGAATTGACTTACCTGCAAACTTTGGGTTCATCGGCGTAAACTTTTTGTCTTCCAGGTCGTTCGGATCTAAATTAACGTATCCTAACAACACTATTCTGCCTGCAATAAGTGAAGTGTCAAATTGCCCGGTCATTAATTCTTCGGGGCTGATTATTGAATACCGGTCGACCTGTCTTGTATAATTGATAATGACTTTTTTAGCACCCTTTTTTTCTAATTTTTTATATTTAGTTAGATCATATTCTTTTATAAGCGCCGTTGCAAAAAAAGGATATTTATCATGTTTATAGTCCTCGAAAATGGGTTCAAATGTCCGAATGGTGGAAAGAGAATCGGTAAAAATGTTGACATGCGCATATTTCCAGGCGGTTTTAATATAATTACCGCCAATAGCTGCGGTATCTCCTTCTTTACCTGAAAGAACAAGCTTTCTTCCTACAATAAGGTTCTTATTGCGTTTAAAAGTCTCGCCCAGCAAAGAATCCTGGTATGGATCTCTGGGTCCGTCGAAATATGCATCCAGCCCCATCACCTTCGGTTTATTAGCAGCAACACTATCAATTAACATGGAAAGTTCTTCCCTGTTCAAATGACCAATATTAACAATCGTAATTCGGTTGTCATATTTACCCGTCGCAGACTTACCAAGTTTAGAATAACTAAGATCGTTGAAGTCAAAATCTTTTAATCCAAGTTTTAAAGGATTCATAATTCCAAGGTTCAGCGGAATGGATCCCAGGGCAACGATGAAAACAAAGACCCATAAGGTTGCAAACATGGTATCTCTCTCAGTAAGGTATTTGGTGACCTTACTATATCCTTTTTTAGCATGGTGGCCGATGTGCTTGTGCAGTGGTTTCTTCATCTCGTGGTATGATGGTTTTTTCTTCTTATTAAACAAATGCCCCGGCAATTTAACAGAGTGTTGCAGATCTTAAGGCCCCTCAGACAACCTTTTACTTTAATAAAGCCTCCTTTCAGGATTGCATTCCCCTGTAAATCCGTAAATTAGAGGGCTAAATTTATGCGTTTTTTAGTTTCCATACTGATATCGGTATGCT
>DATLCB010000005.1:0-2991 GCA_035526625.1 Chitinophagaceae bacterium | reverse complement strand
TTAATTGAAATGGTTTTGATCTTATGATCCATGATCAAAACATCACGGTGAGGGAGTACTTTACCTTTTACTACGTCTATAATATTTACATCATGAAAAACAATAGCGGAAGATTGAGCAAGCAGCTGGAGAGGAAAAAATAATGTAAGAAGCCATTTCATATATGAAAGCTAACTATTTTGAGAATAATTTGAACACCACACAAGGCAAGAAGACGGAGGACAGAGGATTCGAATCTTATCGTGAACACGATCAGAGTTGATAGTTGTTAGTTGGAAGTTGGCAGTACATCTTCAATCTTATCAAGTACTTGTCTTTGGCTATTTACTGACAACTGTCAACTGCCAACTTGCTTTTAACTCACCTGGCAGTACATTCTCAATCTTATCGAGATCCTAACCTCAAACATCGAACATCGAACCTCAAACCTATTCTTTCAACTTTGTGCCTCTGTGTCTCCGTGGTAAAATCGGAAGCCTTACCGTTGACGGTTCCTCAAACTTTGATGTAAATCCGTTTTTTATCAAGCCAGTAGCAAATGGCCCACATGAAAAGAATAACCGTTAATGCAAAAAGCAGGGAGCCAATTCTGGGATCACCCGGTATCAGTTTATAACCTCTTTCATATATCCAGTTCCATGGACTGATGTAAGCAGGTTCACCCTTTGCGTTCACGCCATTGGGAATCCGGATCAGTCGCAGTCCCCTTGGTAAAAATGCACTGAGTGCAAAAACAAAAAGTGCGTTTTTGCCGAATACATCAAAGAAGCGTGTCCACCAGCCACGGATCCCTTTTACTTCAATCGCATAGATCAGTGTGGCAAGCACCATGGTGGCCATGCCGGTTGTTGCTACAACATAAGAGCTGGTCCAGATTTTTTTATTTACAGGGAAACTCAGATCCCAGATGTAACCGGAGATCAAAAATGCCATGGCTGCAATGAACAAACCTGTAATCGTAACATACAGGTATTGTTTCGCTTTTTCTTTTTTGATGGCTTCACTTGTCAGAACTATTTCCTGTGGCTGGGCGGCCGCTTCTTCTCCCTTTCTCAATATAAAATCACCCACCAGGTAACCAAAGATCACCTGTACGATCGCAGGGAGGGTACTCGTTATTCCTTCCGGATCGAAAGCCATGCCTTCGCCATGGTACATATGCGGGTCATGCAAAACAGAAAGATCAACAGCATTGCCGAAATATCCTGCCATGCTATAAGGATCTGCTGCATCACCTAAACTATAACAGAGAAGCCAGTATATAAGCAGCATAATGAGGCCGAGGAGAAAAGCGCCCCGCTGTCTGAGATAATAAATAATTACCGAAGCAAAGAAATATGAAATGGCAATGCGTTGCAATACACCGAGTATCCTGATCCCGGTTACTTTTCCTTCCGCGTTGATCCATGTCCATCCATTGCCTGTAAGCGCATCATGTTGCCAGCGGACAAAAGGCCACCAGTTGAGAAAAAGCCCGATCGCGAAAATGAGGAGCGTTCGCTTAATCACCTTCCTCCAGAAAAATCCATTTCCGCCTGCGCGCAACCTGGGCATTACAAAGGCCATTGCGTTTCCGACCGCAAATAAAAAAAATGGAAATACAAGGTCAGTAGGGGTGAGTCCATGCCAGGGGGCATGTTCCAGCGGTCCATAAATAAAGCTCCAGGAACCCGGGTTATTTACAAGGATCATGAGGGCAACCGTTGCACCCCTGAAAACGTCGAGTGAATAAAAACGCTGTTTCAAATGATGGATTTGCAATAAATGTAATGATTTGAAAACTTTCCAGCCAATGTAGCCGCTTGTTCATCCCTGATAATCAATTGATATGTGTCCAGGGGTCCTGCCGCTTCCTTTCTTTACATGGTGCCGCAATAACTGGTTCACTATCTGTAATTTTTGGTTACTTGTCAGTCACATAGCATAGGCTATATTTGCACCGTTTTACAATACTGCTCGGTTCCAAAAAAATTTTTATGTGACTGAGGTGGCGAAGCCATGGAATGATTCATATGAGTTTGCGTTGGTATGCGATATACACAAAGCCCCGCTGGGAAAAAAAAGTCAACCGGCTGCTGGTTGAAAAAGGCTTTGAAAGTTACTGTCCGCTGAACAAAGTCCGGCGCAAATGGAGCGACAGGATGAAGACCATCGAAGAGCCCTTATTTAAATCCTATGTATTTGTAAGAATACTGGAAACAGAACGCAGCCCGGTGAGGATGACTGATGGTGTTGTGAATTTTGTGCACTGGAATGGTAAACCTGCCGTGATCAGGGAAAAAGAGATCCAGACCATCAGGCGCTTCCTTGATGAATATGAAAATGTGGAAGCGGTAAAGATGGAGTTCAATGCAGAAGACAGGGTGAGGGTGATCGCAGGACCCATGATGGATAAAGAAGGGAAGATCCTGGAAATGAAAAACAAGACCGCGAAAGTATGCATCGATAGCCTGGGATACATGCTTATTGCTTATATTGATAAATCGAGGCTTATTTCTCTACCAAAGACAAACCAAGATTAATGAGAATTTTCAGCTTACTCTTTTTTGCTGCTGCGCTGTTTTTTATATCGTGCAATCCGCAAAAGTCTGTAACCAATAATTATTTGCTGAACGTTTCCGATACAACAGCTAAGGACAGTCTTCCAAGGCAGAACCTGGTGATCCAGAAAGGTGACCTGCTTTCGATCCGCGTTTACAGTACCGCTATTGGTTCACAACCTGGTGTGGATGCTCCGTACAATCTTCCTGAATCCGGTATTGCGGGAACCGCAGGCTTCATTGTTGACGATAATGGCAATATAGAATACCCGCAGATAGGCTTAATTCACGCAGAAGGACTTACCAGGGACCAGCTGGCTGAAGTGATCAAAACAAAGTTGCAGGGACAGCTCAACCAGCCATCGGTTATAGTGCGGTACCTGAATTACCGCATCACGATACTTGGAGAAGTGGGAAATCCGAGTACTTTTACGATCCCAACCGAGCGCAT
>DATLCB010000004.1:0-6279 GCA_035526625.1 Chitinophagaceae bacterium | reverse complement strand
CAGGGCAAATTATTTTCTCGGTGATAAGATCATCATCAGGAGTTTCTACCGCTACTATATGGATGACTGGGGTATCAAGGGTCATACCCTGCAGCTTGAGCCGGTGTTAAAGCTTTCTCCGTTTTTTTCTGTGACACCTTTTTACAGGTATTATACGCAAACGGCCGTCGATTATTTCAATGCGATCAATATCCATAAGCGGACAGAACAGTATTACACGAGTAATTATGACCTGGCGAAATTCAACAGTGATTTTTACGGGGCAGGTATCCGTTTTTCTCCTCCCAAAGGTGTATTGGGAATACAGCGGCTAAATATGCTCGAACTGCGCTATGGCCATTATATCCGCACGAATGGAATGAAAGCAGATATCATTTCTTTGAACCTGAAGTTCAAATAGAACAGGCCCTAAAGTAACAGGCTAACTAAATCTTCGGGTTGGAATAGCATTTAGCTATGACCATCAACGATGAACTGATCCTTTAGATCACCAATAAAGCATCCCCGTAACTAAAGAAACGATATTTATCCTTGATAGCTCTTTTATAAGCTTCCATTGCCAGTTCATACCCCGCAAAAGCACAGGTCATGATCAATAAGCTGGTCTTGGGAAGATGGAAATTAGTAATGAGTGAATCGGCAATATTGAATTCATAAGGCGGGTGAATAAAAATATTCGTCCACCCTTCTGAAGGCTTCAATAATTTCTGCGCAGTGAAAGATGATTCCATACCTCTCATTGTAGTTGTTCCTACTGAACAGATACGATGACCGTACTCTTTGGCCCTGTTCACGATCTTACAGGCATTATCATCAATATGGAAATATTCCGCATCCATTTTATGTTTGCTCAGGTCCTCCACTTCAATGGGGCGGAACGTACCGAGGCCCGTATGCAATGTCAGTTCCGCAAAACGGATACCCTTTATCTCCAGGCGCTTGATCAGTTCTCGGCTGAAGTGCAGGCCCGCGGTTGGTGCGGCTACAGCTCCTTCATGCTTGGCATAAACGGTTTGATATCTTTCTTTATCTTCTTCGTCGGGTTTTCTTTTGATGTATTTGGGAAGAGGCGTTTCACCCAGTCTTTCCAATACAGCCCTGAATTCCTCTTCGCTTCCTTCCCATAAAAAGCGGATGGTACGCCCACGACTGGTCGTATTATCGATCACTTCCGCTACCAGGTCCTCCTGTTCACCAAAATAAAGTTTGTTGCCCACTCTTATCTTTCTTGCGGGATCAACGATCACATCCCAGAGACGATTGGGTTTGTTCAGTTCACGAAGCAGGAAGACCTCGATCTTGGCTCCTGTTTTTTCTTTCCTGCCATACATACGGGCGGGAAATACCTTGGTGTTATTCACCACAAATACATCCTTGTCGTTGAAATAATCAATGACATCGCGGAAATGTTTATTCTCGATCTCGCCTGTGTGACGGTGTACAACCATCATGCGGGCATCTTCACGTCTTTTGGCAGGATTTTGAGCAATGAGATTTAAAGGAAGGTCGAAACGGAATTGTGAAAGCTTCATGAGTATGCTGGGTTTAATAAATCTCTCATGACGCAAACCTGGCTTGTTGCCGGTCGCAAGGACTTCCGAAGGAGTGCTTTGCACTTTTAGGAGGTTGTCCGAATCCGGCCTTACGGCGCCGGGTTTGGTCAGAACGACTGTAATTAAGCGGGCAAAGGTAATTTATTAAGCGCCAACATCCCGTTTATTTTTTCACAGATTGCCAACGGATTTCCGGCACGGGTTTTCGTTGATATAACAAGGGTCATGGGTTAGGGCAAAGCATTGGTTCTCAAAATAATTTTATGCTTTTGTTGCTCTGTGGCACCTTACATTTGTTTTTATCTAATTCGGTTGGGCTTTAATCACCGCCAACTTTATGAAACGATTTCTTATTCTTATCCTGCAGTTCGTTTTCTTGTTCCAGTCCAACGCCCAGCTTGAAATAAGATCAAATAAATACCCCAGTCTTTTATGGGAGATCAGCGGGAAGGGCATGAAAAAACCATCTTACCTGATCGGTACTATGCATGTAAGCAGTAAACTGGCTTTCAACCTGCCCGATTCTTTTTATATGGCCATAAGAGGCGCCGATGTGGTGGCACTGGAAACCAACCCGGAAACATGGCAGGAGGATATGAGCAAGTATGATATTGGAGGCGATGGTTTTTCCGCATATAAGACCCGGTATGAGAACTATTCCTCTGTTCCTTCGGATTATTTAAGCATCAACACACTCAAGTTCTATAAATACGATAAAAAGATAGAAAGGGCATTGTACAGCAATCCTTCCGCTATCAATAATCTGCTCTACCGTAGTTATGGGAATGAATCAAGTGATTTTGAAGAAGACACTTATCTCGACATGTATATTTTTCAATGCGGGAAAAAATGGGGCAAAAAGATCGCAGGGGTAGAAAATTACAGCGAGAGTATGAGACTGATGGCAGAAGCTTATAAAGATGCTGCAAAGGATAAGAACCGGAAAGATAGAAGCTATGGCGATTGGGAGGATGCCTACTCCTCGGATAAGTTACAGGAAGCTTATCGGCGCGGTAACCTCGACCTGCTCGACTCGATCAATAAATACAACAGTTTTTCCGCCGCCTTTGATGAGAAATTCCTTTATAGGAGGAATGAGATACAGGCCAATTCGATCGACTCGATCCTGCGGAAGGGTTCCTCTTTATTTGTAGGAGTTGGCGCCGCACACCTTCCTAATGAAAGAGGGGTGATAGAACTGCTTCGAAGTAAGGGATATAAACTCCGCCCCGTGAAGATGGGAGAAAGAGCCAGCAAGGAAAAGGATCTTGTAGATAAAGTGAGAGTGCCGGTGATATTCCGGACAGAAACAGCTGATGATGGTTTGTTTAAAGTGGATATACCGGGCCAATTTCACCAGTTTGGCGATGATGCAGCTCTTGACCAGCAACAATATGCCGATATGGCTAATGGCAGTTATTATCTCGTTACCCGGATCATGACCAATGCGTGGATGTGGAGCCATACTACCAACGATGTGTACCGCGTAGTGGATAGTTTGCTGTATGAAAATGTACCTGGCAAAATAATTTCCAAGACCGCCATCACCCGCAATGGTTATAAAGGATTTGATGTGGTGAACCGCACCCGCCGCGGAGACATACAGCGCTACCATATTTTCATAACGCCTTATGAGATCATCTTTTTTAAGATGGGGGGGAACGGAGATTATGTAAAGAACGGACCAGAAGCGACGAAATTCTTCGGGAGTATCTGGTTAAAGGAATTCAAACAAGGAGAGGCGACCATTACTCCAGCCAAAAAATACTCGCCGGCCTATGGAGGATTCGCCGTTGACATGCCCCATGAACCTTATATGGGGAATGACGGCAGTTGGATCTTTGATGCAACTGCTCCCTCAGGTGATCTTCATTACCGCGTCATCAAAACAACCATTCACAATTATCATTTTGCGGGAGAGGATACATTCGATCTTGGGTTGATGGACGAGAGTTTCATGGCCTCGGAATTTATCGATACACAATTAAGCCGTCATCATTTCAATTACCGCGGCTACCCGGCATTGGATGGAAAATACCGGGATAAGTCCGGCAATATCTATTATACCCGTTTCCTTATCCAGGGGCCTCATTATTATTCACTCATCGTGAAGGGAAAACAGGAAACAGGAGCCCTGGCTGCTTTTCTGAATTCATTTGAGATAAAACCTTTCGTATATGGCCCGGTAAAGCTGCAGAAAGACACAGCATTATATTATTCGGTGGTCACTTCGTATTACCCGCAGGAAGGGAAGATAAAACTGGATATCCCCCGCTCGAGCTGGGGAAGTACAGGTGATGATGGCGAAGAGCAATCCGAAAAGGATCTGCTGGAAGCTGGTGTCTACCGTAATAAGGTGATCAGTAATGACAGTACCGGGGAAAAGGTTTTCCTGTCTTTTTTTCGCTCTTCACGTTATCATTATATAAAAGATAGCTTGGCGCTGGAAAGAGATGACCTCGCTTCCTTCTTTTCTGATACCACGGTTATTTATAAGATGAGAAAAAAAACAGCGCTGGCCAACAGGACAAAGGTTTGGGAAGCAGTGATCACAGATACAGGCAGCAGCCGGACCTTATGGACAAAAGTGTTTTATAAGAAGGGGATGGGTTTTACCATCGCCACCGAATCTGACAGCCTCTCGCAACCCAGCAGCTTCATACGATCTTTTTTTGAAACCTTTACGCCCGTGGATTCATTAAAGGGAACAAATCCCTTTGAAAAAAAATCAACACTCTTTTTTTCCGATCTGAACAGTCCTGATAGTACGCTTCATAAAATGGCGCTGCGACAAATAAGTGATATAACGCTGGATGCTGGTGATCTTCCACAGGTTAAAAAGGCCATCGCTTCGATCAACTGGGAAGAAAAGAAATACCTCGAGGCAAAAAAAGAGTTTATCAATAAACTCGGAATAATGGATAGCCCGGAGGTAGCGGATTACCTTGGCCAACTTTATTATTCCCTGGATGATACCGTAGACCTGCAGTATGCTGTACTCGAAAATCTTTTGCAGCAAAGGACAAAACATGCTTATGGTATTTTCCGTGATATCATTAATACGGAGCCTCCTGTACTCATATCTGCCGCAACAGATTATTCAGCGACGTATTATCCGGATATGGCGGAAAAATATTTCGGAAAATATTTCATTAAGAACGGTAAGTTCCTCGATGAACTTTCCGATTCACTGGAGCTGACACGCACTATCCTACCTGAACTGTTGCCCCTTGTGAACCTGCAGGATTATAAATCCACGATCATGAATTTGTTAAGCCACATGATCGATAGCAACCTGGTTCAGCCAAAAGACTATGAAGCTTATTTCAGCAAGTTCCTTGTAGAAGCCAAACAGGAATTGAAAAAGCAATCCATTGCTGAAAAGAAGAGAGCCATAACCAAAGCAGAAGAAAGCAAGACCGGGGATAAGAAGCCTTCTTACCTGTTGACAGAGGAGAAAGATGATGGGAATGCAGATCTCAGTCTCTATGCCAATTTGTTATTACCGTTCCAGGATAATAACTCCGCTGTGAGAACCGTCATTCAACAAATGCTACGGTCAGGTGATAAAAGATTAAAGTATAATACCTTTTTATTACTTCTTCAGAAAAATAAACCTTACCCCGATACACTTCTTTCCTGGTTTGCCGCCATGAACGATTACAGGTATGAACTATATCGTGACCTGAAACAACAAAATAAACTGCAACTTTTTCCTTCAAAGTATAATAACCAGCCCGACCTTGCTCAAAGCGCTTTGTTGAAGGCAGCGGCTTATGAAAAACCGGATACCCTGGTATTCCTCCAGAAGCTAAAAACGGCTTATAAAGACAGGAGCGGTTTTATTTATTTCTATAAATACAAGGCCAAAAAAGATGATCTCGGTTGGAAACTGGCAACAGTAGGTATATTACCAAAAGACACCACGAAGTTTGAATTCGATGGGGACAAGGAGAATTTTCAGCCAGGGTATAGTTCGCTCATGGCCGACTATGCACCACAAAACTGGTATGACTTCACAGGTTTCTCTGAAACGAGGTTAATCGAGGATCAGCCTCTGACCCAACAGTTAAATCTGGCCTTGAAAAAGATGCTGTACTCCCGCAGGGAAAGCGCCAGGGAATTCTATAAGAATGACGAACGATCAGGGACGCCTGACCTTTGAAACATCTATACAACTATTGCTTTGGGAATAGAAGCGATGAGTTTTTGGGTATAAGCGGATCGCGGGTTAAAATAAATATCGTCGGCAGGTCCGCTTTCTTCAATTCTCCCTTTATTCATTACTATGATCCTGTCGCTTATATAGCGAACGACCGACAGGTCATGGGAAATAAAAATCACAGTGAATCCAAATTCTTTTTTCAGGTCATTGAGAAGGTTCAGCACCTGTGCCTGCACGCTTACATCTAAAGCAGAAACAGCTTCATCGCAAATGATAAAGGAAGGGTTCAGCGCCAGGGCTCTTGCAATGACTATCCGCTGACGTTGCCCGCCGCTGAACTCATGCGGGTAGCGGTTAAAATGTTCTGCTTTGAGGTTTACCTTCTCCAGCAGTTCTTCTACTTTGTCTTTCCGTTGCCTGTCGGTTGCGATGATCCTATGTACTTTCATTGGTTCTGCTATCGCCATCCCGATCTTCATCCGCGGATTCAGGGAGGAGTAGGGGTCCTGGAATACGATCTGTATCTCTTTGCGGAGCGATCTTAGCTCATCTCTTCTTTTT
>DATLCB010000003.1:0-3272 GCA_035526625.1 Chitinophagaceae bacterium | reverse complement strand
CCGCAATGTGCATAAAAAAGTGGATAAAGAGTTAATGAATTTGGGGTGGGGAATTGTAAACGGGACTGCCATTTGAATCAGATCAATAGAACATAAATACTTATCTGCGATGCGTTCAATTTGGAAAGGCTCAATCGGGTTCGGACTGGTAAATATCCCTGTAAAGATGTATGCGGCAACGGAAGAAAGTAATCTTCCCTTCATTACACTGGATAAGAACAACAATGCCCGGATCCGTTATAAAAAAGTAAATGACACAACCGGCAAAGACGTAAACGAGACCGACATCGTAAAGGGATATAAAATGGGTGAAGGCTATGTAATCGTAGAGGAAGAGGATTTTATAAAAGCTACCCCTGAAAAAGTCGACCATCTTGAAATTGTTCAATTTGTCCAGGAGAAGGATATCGATGCGGTGTATTATGAAAAGCCCTATTACCTCGAACCTGAAAAATCAGGGGCAAGGGCATTTGCGCTTTTGAGGGAAGCTTTGAAAAAAGAAAGTAAGGCAGCGCTGGGTCCGCTTGTTTATCATAAAAGAGAATGGGTTTGCCTGATAAAACCCCTCAATGATGTACTTGTATTACACCGGCTCCGTTTTGCGCAGGAGATCAGGGCAACAGACGGCCTGGTTGTTCCCAAAACCGAGATCAAAGGAGATGAATTAAAAATGGCAGCCCAGTTGATCAACCAGTTGACCAAACCATTCAATCCAGAACAGTTCAAAGATGAATTTTCCGAAAAGATGCTGAAAGTGATCGAAGCAAAATCTAAAGGAAAAACTTCTTCTGTAAAATCACTCAAAGTGGTTCACACTTCAACAACCGAAGACCTGATGCAAAAGCTAAAGGCAAGTTTGAAAACTCCTGCAAAGAAGGCTTCATAATTTATAGCTCTTAGCGTAAATTTTAATTAAGGTATAAGCATTTCACCTGATGGAAGTATTATGGTAAAGGTTGAGCCTTTACCTTCAATACCTGTTGCATAAATAAACCCGTTATGCCGTTCCGCAATTTTTTTACACAGTGCAAGTCCAAGGCCTGTGCCTTCATAACTCTCTTTTGAATTCAACCGGGTAAAAACCTGGAACATCTGCGTTGCATAATCAGGATGGAAGCCAATCCCGTTGTCAGCAACATCAATAGCGATATAATCTTCTGTACCATCCGCCTCTTCCAATTGAGCCAGTTCGTCGACAGACGCATTCCTGTGCGTGATTTTAATCACAGGATGCCTTCCTTCGGTAGAAAATTTTAAAGCATTGTTCAGCAGGTTATAAAACAACTGGTGTATCAGCACCGGGATACCATGTATCCAGGGAAGTGATGCATATTGGACCACAGCATTTTTTTGCTGGATGACCATTTCGAGATCGCTCTCAACACCCCTGATCACTTCATCGAGATGAATGGGTTCGAATGCCTGCTGGTTGGAATTGACTATAGAGTATTTTAAAACGCCTTCCACCATATTGGACATCCTTTCCGAAGCCTTCTCAATTTTATTTAGATATACTTTCGCCTGGCCGGTCAGCTGGTTACCATTTTGTTCATTCAGCAAACTTGAGAAGGATCTTATTTTACGCAAAGGCTCTTTCAGGTCATGACTTGCCACATGTGCGAATTGCTGCAGATCTTCATTCGAGCGATGTAATGCTTCCGTTCTTTGGTCTACCAGCAATTCCATTTTTTCCCTGTAGTTCTGCAACTCGCATTTCATATCTGCAATCGCGTTGCTCAGCAAATCTTTTTCACTCCGCGGAATTACAGGCACTGTAAAATCTCCATGACCAATTGCAATTGCGGCTTCCGCAAGCCGCTTGTTGGTTTGGTCAATCGCTGATATGCTGCGTGCTAGATCACCGATTACGTCTTTTGAAGGAACGCTAACCTCAAGCCCTGTATATCCCATGGATATTTTACCGGCAGCATTCCTGAGGTCCTCAACAGATTTCGTGATCACATGAATTGTATAACCTAGAAAGGCAGTGAGCAGCACAATCGTAAGCAAAAGGAAAAACACCGCCTTATTCTGCTCTCGTTTTTCGCGGGCATAATACCTGCCGAGTTCCGAGTTCACCTTTTCCCAGATGCCTCCCTGCAGTTTTCTTAATTCGTTTACACCGTTATTTGAAACAGCCCACCAGGTATCGGCTGTATATGTACTATCAAAACTGAATTTTTTGAAAAGCGAATCAATGTAGGTGTCAGTTTCCCTGAGGTCACTCTCGCGCCTTATGCGCCTGTATTCATTAATTACTTCAGTTGGCGCTTTTACTTCAAATTCTTTTTCATAGGAATTATATACATCGTGGGTACCCATAGTTCCTATCAGGGTTTCAACCATATACTTACGGGTATACAATACATTGTAAATATTGGAACGGATGATCCCCAGGTAAGTAATCATTTCAGTAAGTATCTTCTGCGCAGCAAGCTCTTTGTTCAAACCTGTCAGGTAATTATTAGCAGAGGCAGGAACTGAATTCAAAGTATTCAGCCTGAAGATCATGTTGCTGTAATAATGCATTACCTCATTTGGTCCCAGGCCTGTGGAATCCACCTTCCCCCTGACTTCTGCAAGCTTCTCCAGGTTGGTATACGTTAGAAAACCCACTAACCCCGGGTCATTCATTTGGAGAAGTCTTTGCACTGCGGCATCTGTAACGGGTCTTTGTTTTAACAGCTCCGCGTGTTTTGCTTTCGTCATTGCAAAATCAAAAGTGAATTTGCGTTCTTCCTGGAGATCATCAATTAACCTGGTAATGCCCTCCGACTGCTTTATGCGGTCTATGTAAGAATTGATCAGACCTAATTTTTCATTCTTTTCCCTGTACAATCCAACGGTGAGGTAGACGATCAACACCAATGGGAAAATAGCGATCATCAATAATTTGACAGCAAAGGGTAGCTGCCGGAAGAATCGATCCATCGGTGGTTTGGTTTATGGTTATAGAGTGACTAAGGCAATACTAATGTATAAATATTTTCGTATGAACAATGCGTAATAGGAAAATTGTCGTCAGTCATCAGACGTCGGTCCTCAAAACAGCCGTCAACCGTCAACCGTCGACAGCCAAATCAAAGGCAAAAGTAAAAATTCAAAAGTCAAAACGGACAACAATCATCAGTGAACAGCCAGTTGGCAGTGGACAGTTGTTAGTAAGCAGCCAAGCAGGACTCGATAAGATTGAGGATGTACTGCCAACCGCCAACTAGCAACTGTCAACTGTGGCCGTGTTTTCGATAAGATTGGCAATCCTCTGTCCTCCG
>DATLCB010000002.1:0-8306 GCA_035526625.1 Chitinophagaceae bacterium | reverse complement strand
CAGGGTTGAGTTGTTTGGAGAACGACACATCTCTTGTTTTATTTAATTCTTTTTCAAACTCGTCATAGAATTGGAACATATTGCCCAGGTCGTCAGCACCAGGGAAACCAAAACCCCTGTAAACTTCCGCGGGAACTTTATTATAAACGACAGGTTCGTTTAATGCCGTACCCATTGCGCTGGCCATTTCGTCGCCACTGAGTTGTTCACCCGCAATACCAATTTTTTTACCGATCAATTCATTACCTCTTTTGAAAATGCCATAAGCACATTTGCCAATATCTTCCGATGAGATCCCTGCCATCTTCGCATTACCAATTGGAAGTGTAAGGCCAAGTTTGCCATCCTCACCCCGCTTAGGACCAGCTCCGAAATAAATAAAGTTATCCCAGTAAAAAGAAGCCAATAAAAAGGTGGTGGGAACCCCCGCAGCTGTAAAAAGCTTATCCGATTCACCTTTGCCATCGAAATGAGGCACTTTGTACTGACCTTGCAGCGTTGGCATACGGTCATCGCTCAACGGAACATAATCACGGGTATCTTCCAAAGTGGACCAGATCGCATGTTTCAAACCTGCTTTTTTTGCCGCA
The DNA here is from genome assembly GCA_035526625.1 of Chitinophagaceae bacterium. Lineage (GTDB taxonomy): Bacteria > Bacteroidota > Bacteroidia > Chitinophagales > Chitinophagaceae > JJ008. The sequence continues at coordinate 7,716 of DATLCB010000002.1, read as the reverse complement.
GTGGCAAAAATCGCAGCCTGGGCTTTTTCTTTTTCTGCTGAAAAGTGAGACCAGAAAAAAGTTACGAAATATGCGCCGTAAGCACCTTCAAGGGCTTTATCCACTGAAGCAGCGTCGTCAATATCCGCAACAACAACTTCAGCTCCCAGTTGTGCCAGGTCTTTTGCTTTATCAGAATTTATATCTCTTGTAACAGCCCGTGCGGTGAATTCGCTGTCCTTATCCTGCTGGATGGCACGTACAAGCCCGGTTCCCTGTGCACCTGTAGCACCGAATACGGTGATTATTTTTTTTGATGGCATAGTAATTTTTTCTTTGAATGTAATGAGAAAAAATAAAACCGGGAAAAAGGTTTAAAGTATAGTTTACTTAGCGGTTCTTCTAAAGATCATATTTCTTGCTCTTGCTATGGAATACGAGTAGCTGATTATTTCCCCTTTTTTATCTCTTTCAAAGATCAAAGCGCCTCCACCACCCGTAAACGCATCTTTGGAAGTAGGTGCCAGCGTCATAGAACCACGGCCTCCCATTAGCGTCAGTGTGAGGACATCATTTTTATACTCTATCTTATTTGATGCTTCTACCTCATCCGAATAATAAGTGCCCGTATATTCCTTCATTGCCTGTGCAGTTACTATTGCGGAATCCTGCCGGGAGAAATAAATGCTATCTCCAAGCTCCCGGATAAAGAGCAATTCTTTTTGAGGTTGCCCGGTGAAAGTGTAAATATTAGCTGAATTACCGATCGAGAATTTGTTGTCGGCCCTTGGGATCAGTTCTCCCACGCCAGTGACCAGGAGTTTATTGTCTTTTACATAAAAGCGAAATGCATTATTACTTCTTGAACTTCGGTACCAGCCTTCGTACGTAGATAATAAGGCAGGAGCAATAGCATAAGCGGGTTGAGGGTCAGATGGTTTTTTGGAATTGTCCGGAATAAATATATCCGTTAGGGAAGCGATCAGGGCGCCATTATCATTATCGAATTCTGAACTGTTGCTGATCCATGCCATGGAAAGTCCCATCGAAGGATAATAATCCAGGTTGCATCGATAGCCCGCTGTCGCGCCATCGTGTGTTATAAGCGACCATCCTCTTTTTTCGGTTATGAACAAACCGGCTGCATAAGCATTTTTATGACCACCAGTCAATGCTGTCAAAGCCAGTTGTTTTGGGAGGAGTGAGTGGCTACCCAATTTTCCTGATTGGTAATAGTCATTCCATTTCACCAGGTCTTCCGCAGTTGTAAGAAGTCCACCATTGCCATAAACATACTCATTGGGCATGTTTGTATAATAACCGGTTCCATCTTTTGAATAAGCAATAGCACGATTGGGAACGATCTTCCGGTAGTTCGCCCGCCATTCGGTATGCGTCATGCCAGCGGGTTCAAATATTCTTTTTGAAGTAAAATCCGCGAGGCTCAAACCACTTACACGCTCTACGATCACGGCAAATAAATTATAATTGGTGTTGCTGTATAAAAATTCAGCGCCTGGAACGTGGTTGAGGCTTTTCTGAATGGATGCGATGTATAATGCATCCTCATTGTTATAGGTCTTGCTGCTTCGTGGCCAGCCGGCCATCCCACCGACAGCGCCCCAGTCTTTCAGACCGCTCGTATGTTGCATCATATGACGAAGCGTGATCGGGGTTCCGTAGTCGGGCAATTCGGGGATATATTTTCTTACATTATCATTGAGACTGAGTTTGCCATCCTGTTCGAGCAACAATATGGCTGCCGCGGTAAATTGTTTGGATACCGACCCTGCTTCGATCCTCGATTCAGTGTTAAGCGAAACATTATGTTCCATGTCAGCCATTCCATAAGCTTTCGAAAACAGGATGGTTCCTTTTCGGGCAATACATATCTGCGCACCTGGTAGGGTTGGTTTATAGCGTTCAAAAGCTTTTTCGATCCTGGTCAGCGTATCCTGCCAGGTTTGAGAAAAAGAAATAATGTTTATGAACAATGAAAAGCTGAGAAGGAGTTGTTTCATGGCTGGTAACTTTAGGCGGTAAAAATAGGGAGAAGGAGAACAAAAAGTTTAAACCGTATGCTAGGTGCCGTCCATGCGAAGATTAGCTGCCAATGGCAGGGATTTTGTTCCCTGGATATAAAGTGATCTATGCCTGAACCCGGGAAAATTTATATCGGTACCTCCGGGTGGCATTATAAACATTGGATAGGTACCTATTATCCTGCCGGTACAAAGGAAAAGGATCAGTTATCACTGTATAGTAAGGATTTTGATACCGTTGAGATCAATAATTCCTTTTATCATTTACCCGCCATAAAAACATTTAAGAATTGGTCCCTGGTGACTGGCAGCCATTTTCAATTTGCGGTAAAGGGTAGCCGGTATATTACCCATATGAAAAAATTGAAAGTGCTAAAGGCAGAGATAGATCGTTTCCTGAAGAGGATCGATAAGCTTGGTCCTAAAGCAGGACCAGTGTTATTCCAACTGCCTCCGCACTGGAAGGTGAATGAAGAACGATTGAGCCAGTTCTTATCAAGACTAAGTAGACGGTATCACTATGTATTCGAATTCAGGAATAATACCTGGTATGATGAAAAGGTTTATGACCTGTTGCGGCGAAACAATTGTGCATTCTGTATCTATGAGCTCGCCGGCCATCTCTCACCCTTGGTTGTTACTGCGAATTTTGTATATGTGAGGTTACACGGACCCGGCGACAAATACCAGGGATCCTATACCATCACTCAACTAAAAAAATGGGCAGGCCATTGTAAAGGATGGCTTAAAGAAGGTAAGGATGTATATGTTTATTTCGATAACGACCAGGCAGGCTATGCCGCATTTAATGCTTTGAAACTTCGGGAAATGACAAATGGATAATGTGTCCTTATCAGTATATAAAAAAGATCCCCCCGTTTTCCTGATGGCAGCAGGAAAAGGAGGGATCATTAGGACAAGCAGTGAGTATTGGTTCTTAATTCAGTTGAATGCTATACTGGCTTAACTGGCCATATGTACTGGCATAGGGATTGGCAGCTACCGAAACAGAAATAAAATACTGTCCTGCATTCAACCCGAGGCCCGCATTCAACAACAATGGATCATTGATCGTATTAATTAACTGGCCAGCCCCATTATAGATCCTGACCACCATATCGAGATTAGCTCCGGCATTATTTACTCCTACATTGAAAGGAGTGGCTGTCAGTGTCGAAGCATTGGAAAGGTTAATTGCGAAAAAATCTACATCGCTGCTCGAATTTATGGTTCCTGTTAGCGAACTGGTCAATGAAGCTGCGCCGGATGTAGTATTGGAGTAGTCATCAGTTCTTAATCCAACCAGGCCCGCGATAATGGCAACATCATCCTGGTAAGAATTATATCCCAGATTATTCGGGCCATTAAACCACGTGGACATATTATTGTAATAAGCACATCCCATGATAGGAGCCCATCCTATCTCACCTGTTCCATGCCCGTAATTGTATTCGTTGAGCAAAGCTGTTCCATTATAGGTTGCCTGGTGTCTTAATCCCAAAGTATGGCCCGACTCATGCGAGGAAGCTTCTGCGATCTGTTTTTCATTATAGCCAAGCAGGGAAGAAAAAACAAAACAAGGAGTATTATTTCCCCATGTAAAAGAATTCAGGAAGGATGTGCCGCCAGCCTGGCCGAACCATTCCCAGGTTTCTGTAAGGATCACTCTTGTACGGCGTGCAGGATTGGCTGCATTGTAAACGGCTTCATCGGTTGTTACGGTGATATAGAAAGGAGCAAAATCATTTTCAACCCGGTCAACAATAGTATTCATGGCAGCTGCTGAAAGATTAGCGGGTGAGCAAACTATATTACTATTGGTATTCCAGGCGGTCCCTGAAACTGTTTGCCCGTTGAAGTCGAGAAGGATCACACCAGCATTGGTGCCAGGCGGTGGAGGAGGGGGTGGAGGTGGAGGATTACCACCACCACCACCATTACGGGGTCCTTTACTTACATAGGCTGCCTCTTCATTAAGTGCGGCTCTTTTTGTAAGGTTAAAATTTGTTTTACCAAATTCACAAGTCTCGGGTTTATTTTGGGAAGTTAGTTGTGCGGGTTGATCGGCAGTATCGGTTTTGGAACATGCTGCCAGAAAGCATAATGATGCGAGGTAAATAAATTGTTTCATAAGTCCTGAATGTTTTTTTAAATGTCCTGAACGGTAAATTGAAATCTTTCACGGGGAATAAACAAGACAAATGAGGGAATATTGTCCGCATGTGGAAAATATTATTTGGAGCGGGAAATTATTTCTACAAATAAAATTTGTTTATAATTTCAAATGGGGTCTAAAGGGTAAAAATTAATAATGTGAGAACCCGACATATGAAGAATACTTCATACGAAGTGTGGGACGAGACCTTCCATCAGCAAAGAGTAGGTAAAGAAACTGGCTTTTTCCAAGCGGAATTAAGTGCGGTTGATTAAAGTTTAATAACTGAGGTTAGATCGAACCAGCCATACGTTCCATGAAATGAACCCTGCTCAGTAAAAATTTTTTCTCCTCCGAGATGTTCAAAGAATTTACCAACAGGATTTTGCGCTTCAGTAAATGTGACCATCGTTGTGATATTATTTTTCAAAAACCTATTACAAGCTTCCATGAAAAGTTTCTTTCCAATGCTGTATCCCTGGTACGCCTTGAGTAAATACAATTTATTCAGCTCACCCTGGAAACCGGGTAGCTCGCTGCTGGTATAATCATTACCACTTGCAAATCCGATCACTCCTTCTTTTAGTTCAGCAACAATACAAAACCAGTTGCCGCTTTTGGAAGTAAGCTTTTGCTCCCATTGCTGTTTGCGAAGTTCAGCTGTTGGGTATTGATAATTTTTACCGAAAATAGGTTCATAGGTTTGTCGCCATGCAGTTGCGTGAAGCTGTGCTAAAGCTGCAATGTCAGAATTGATTACATCGCGTAATATAACTTCCTCTATGGGATTATGGGTTGGTTCAGCTTTCATGATATAAAAATGACTTATGATCTGGCATCATCTTAATTAGCAGGCAATCCGGGATGTTGAAATATTGACTTTTTAAATTTACTTTCTTTTTTACATCGGCCTTGTGTAATAAAAAAATTATACTTCAAGTGTAATTCTTTTACTTTTATATCTGCTCTTTCACTGGATGTAAGATGCAGCTATTGCGCTATAGGTTAATGCTTTTTAGTGGCGTAGGACCCTGGGATTGCTGCTGATTTTTTATTTTTAATGGCCCCATTTTTAAAATATGGTAAGCGATAGTCATTTTGAAATTCTTGGTGTAACCCGGTCTTCCACCCGTGATGAAATAAAAAAAGCCTATCACCGCCTGATAAAGAAATGGCACCCGGATAGGTTTGAGGACCGGCCTGATAAAATACAGGAAGCCTTAGAAATATCCAAACAAATCAATCAGGCCTTCAGGCTCCTTAAAGACTATAACTCACCGGCAATGACTACAAGTCACATCAAAAAAGAAAAATTCAAGGATTCAAAATCAACATCGAAACGTACGGGAGGTAAGCCCGTTTTTCATCGCGTCAAGGTTAATTCATCTAAGGTATGGTCGATAGCTTATGATGCATTTACTAAAATACTCGAAGTTGAGTTTTATGAGGGAGGTGTGTATCAATACTATGAGGTACCTGAACACGCATATACACAATTGATGTTTGCTGATCCTGTGGATGAGTATTTGGATTTGAAGATCACACCTAAATATCGCCGCAAACACGTTTAAATAGCGAATCATCTTTGTGGCCAAAATTCAAACCCTGGACCAAACACAGCATTACTTTTTAGTTAAAACACCCTTGTATTTTTCCCAGTTCCCCAAAACTTCCAGTGCTTTCGCCAATACCTCATCATCCTTCAGAACATTTGCCACTCTTCCCTGGTTGTAATAATACTGAACAGCGATCTCGCCTTCCAGTAAGGATTTTATTTCATTTTTATACTTAATGTATTGTCGCTCTTTATCTGATTTGATAAGCGCCCGTAATTTTTCCAATGCTGTTTGTGTTTCTACATTATAACCCTCCAGCTCAAGCGTCTTTTCTAATTGGTCCAGCTTTAGCTCACCCGAACCCGTGAGTGAGAAGTTTTCTTTCTTTAGAAATGAAATGAAGTGGTTGTAATCATCATCGCTGATCCGGAATTCTACAGCAGGCGCAATTTTCTTATGGGTGATATAATATTGATTCGCAAATCGAAACAATTCGGAATTGGGCCAGCGCTCCAGGTCCTGGATAACAGGAGGAACAGCAGCGATCTTCATCGAAATATCCGGGGCAATACCATCGTAGGAGATAACAGGTCTCCCGTTAAGCGTGAACACGGTCTTTTTAGCTGAGTCCGTCCACTGCTCGGTACGTTGGCCGCCCTTTTCTTTCCGCTGTATACATCTTCCCGATGGTGTAAAATAATATTCGGTGGTCAGTTTTAGCAACTGTCCATCTGGCAAATTGTAGAGACGTTGAACCATCCCTTTTCCAAAAGATTTTTCCCCGATAAGAATGGCGCGGTCATGATCCTGGAGTGCACCTGCAATTATTTCTCCGGCTGAAGCAGTTTCTTTGTCGATAAGCAACACCATAGGTAATTGTGTGTCGATGGGCTCTTCCTTCAAGTATGCGATCGTATCGGTGCGCCAGCTTTTTACCGAGACTGCGACGAGGCCTTTAGATAAAAACAAATTGGCCACTTTGATGGCCTGGTTCATAGCCCCTCCAATGTTGCCACGCAAGTCCAGGACCAGTCCTTTTAGTTTTGGATTGCGTTTTATTTCCATCAATGCATTTCTTACTTCATCGCCGGTTTGTGCCGTTTCTCCTGTGATTTTTATATATCCTATGTCATTCGCCAGCACGCCATGATAAGGAACGCTGGGCAACAGAACCTCTTCACGGTTGGTGTTGATAGTGAAACTTTCCTTTGTTGATGGACGAAATAACCTGACTGAGACCGCAGTTCCCGGTTTACCACGCAGCAGCGGAAATGCCTGCTCTATGGTTTTATCTTTCAGCGATACTGTATCGATCTGGAGAAGCACATCCCCTGGTTTTATACCGGTACGGTCGGCGGGATAACCTTTGAAGATCTCCTTGATATAGATGGTATTCTTGTTCATCGTTCCCATCACTAATCCAATACCACCGAATTTTGCGGACAGTCCAAACATGAAATCCTCTGCCTCTTCCTTATTCATATAGTTGCTATACGGGTCCAGTGCACTCAACGAAGCGTCAATTCCTTTTCGAAGCAATTGTTCCTGTGGAGGCTCCTCAACATAGGATCTGGCTATACGGGTATAAATTGTATCAAGCAATGCGAGCTGGTTAGCAACAACAGGTGATCTTTCCTGGGCTGAAAGCGGTACTGTGAAAAGAACGAGGCTGATTAAGAGACCAGTGAATAAGATGCGGTTGAAGTTCATTGGTAGTATTTTGGGCTGAATACAAGTTACCAAACTAGAAATGGTTAGCCGGGCAAAACCCGAAAAATAATTTAAGATGTAACCGGTCTATTGAAAATGATATCTATTTTTCAATACCGTGATCAATCTCCTGGCCTGGTCAACGAGGGTTTTGAGTTCATCATTTGCTCTTATATCCAGGTTTCGCCTGATATTCACCCATTCATTTAAAAATATTTTAAGTGATGCACTATCACGGGTGAGCAACGGGGTTTTATCCGCGCCGGCAAATTCC
>DATLCB010000001.1:0-18969 GCA_035526625.1 Chitinophagaceae bacterium | reverse complement strand
TTTTGCTATGGGTCCGTCAGTAGTATCGTCCGTTACAGAATGGTTTTAATATAAAGAAGGTTGAAGTCCCGTTTGATCACGGGAAGGTTGAAGAAAGGTCCCCGGGGACCTTTCTTAATTTCTTAAAGTCCGTTTTTAGTAAGAAATACCGGGAATTGGGTATCTATTATTTTAGAGAGTCCGTTATATTTACTCATGATCTTCAACGGAACCCAATTTTATAACCACAAACACAAAATCATGAAAAGGATGAAATTCCTGTTTTCTTTTGCCTTGCTGCTCATGGCTTCAGTTTCTTTTGGGCAGGCAGAAAAAACGATCTCTTCGATGGCCGCAGGCACCAAACTTAGTTCCGATGATATCGGATTTCTGAACATGGTATCCAGCGCCGATGTAACGGCAAGTCGCGGAGCAGGTGATCCAACTGCTAAGGTCGGCAGCACCACTTACAAAGCTGGCCAGGTTTTGACAGCGGCCGATTCCAAGTCCATTCAAAAAGCTATTAAGTCATTCCAGAAAACATACAAGGCGCCATCAGCATCGAGAGGTGCGGGCCTTTGCTATTACTGGTATTACTATTGTGATGGATATGGATATTGCTATTGGTACAAGTACTGGTATTATTGTTAATGAGAATAAGTCACCATCTTCAAAAGCCCCATCCTGTCAAGGAGGGGCTTTATTTTTTATCTTTACTTCATGAAGGATAATTTTTCGGGGCAGGCTTCATCTTACGCACAATACCGACCCGGTTATCCTACCGAATTATTCGATTTCATCCTTGCACAAACAAAAAAAAGAGATTGGGTATGGGACTGCGCTACTGGCAATGGTCAAACAGCTAAAGAACTTGCTCCGTATTTTAAAAAGGTGTTTGCCACAGATATAAGTGAAAAACAACTGGCGAATGCTGTCCATTTACCGAATATCTTTTATTCGGTTCAGGCGGCAGAGCAAACGGATTTTGAAAATAATAGTTTTGACCTGGTCACGGTTTCGCAGGCACTGCATTGGTTCAATTTTGATTTATTTTATAAGGAACTTCACCGTGTGACCGTCCCTGGCGGCTGGTTTGCTGCATGGATGTATGGCGGCATGACCATTACACCTGCGATCGATGCATTAAAAAGTCAACATCATGATGTGACCCTTGGAGAATACTGGGATCCGGAACGGAAATTCGTGAATGATAATTATGAAACGATCCCCTTTCCTTTGAAAGAGATCAGCTGTCCTGTATTCAGTATGTCTTATCAATGGAGCCTGGAAGAATTGAAAGGGTATTTTAATACATGGTCAGCACTGCAAAAATTCATTGCCCTCAATCATTATAATCCCGTTGATGAATTAATGGAAGAAATAAAGCATCATTGGAAGAACGAAAGAATGACTGTCAGCTTTCCATTGCATCTCCGGATGGGGCAAGTCAGGAAATGAATGGGTTTTGCTCTACATTTGCTCACTCCTCCCATAGGAAAATAAAACGAAAAGCATGAAGAACACTCCTTTCACGGACAAGCATATCGCACTCGGCGCAAAGATGGCAGAGTTCGCAGGCTATAATATGCCCATTTCTTATACAGGCATAAATGACGAACATGCTGCGATCAGGAAAAATGCAGGAGTCTTCGATGTAAGTCATATGGGAGAGTTCTTCCTTAAGGGACCACATGCACTAGATCTTATACAGCGGGTGACCAGTAATGATGCCTCCAAATTAAAAGTAGGGCAGGCTCAATATAGTTGCCTGCCTAATGAAGAAGGGGGCATAGTTGACGACCTTTTGGTGTATTGCATCGAAGAGAATAAAGTTTACATGCTTGTGGTGAATGCATCTAATATCGAAAAAGACTGGAACTGGATAAAAAAATATAACAGCAACAATGCGGAGATGCACAATGTTTCCGATAAGACCTGTTTGCTGGCCATACAGGGACCCAATGCCACCAGGATCCTTCAACCGTTGACGGAGATGGATATCCTGAACCTGAAATATTACACTTTTGTGAAAGGAAAGTTTGCCGGCGTGGAGAATGTTTTGATAAGCGCTACTGGTTATACGGGCGCCGGCGGCGTAGAAATTTATTTTGAGGACAAAGACGATTCGGCGAGTAAGATCTGGGATGCCATTTTCATGGCGGGTTCTTCACAGGGAATAAAGCCTGCAGGACTGGGAGCCAGGGATACACTCCGGCTCGAGATGGGGTATTGCTTATATGGAAATGATATTGATGATACCACTTCTCCGCTGGAAGCTGGCCTGGGATGGATCACTAAATTCACCAAAGATTTTGTGTCCAAAGAGAAATTTGCTGAACAAAAAGCAGAAGGTGTAGAAAGAAAACTCGTTGGATTTGAAATGATCGAAAAAGGCATTCCAAGACATGGCTATGAAATAAAAGATATGGAAGGGCTGACTATCGGCCATGTTACCTCGGGAACACAGTCTCCCAGCCTTGGTAAAGCTATCGGAATGGGATATGTACGAACGCCCTATGCAGGCATCGGTACGGATATTTACATCAAGGTTAGGGATAAACTTTTACAAGCCCGGGTAGCTAAAATTCCCTTTTCTTAACAAGTAATAAGAAATGATAGATCAGAAAGTTGGTACAATCCTTTCTCATTTTGTATTTTTCATTTCTTATTTCTAATTTCCTGTATATGCCAACTATACATCTTACCACATTTATTGCGGCTCCCGCACCTGTTGTATTTGACCTGGCCCGTCATATAGGAGTACATAAGGAATCAATGTCGTCTCATAAGGAAGAAGCCGTCGCTGGAACAAGATTTGGGCTGATAGAAAAGGACGAGATGGTTACCTGGAGAGCACGGCATCTTTTTAAGAATCGTTTACTACGGGTAAGGATCACAGAAATGAAGAAATCAGAGATGTTCACGGATGAACAGGCACAGGGGGATTTTAAAATGATGAAACATGAACACTATTTCAAACCCTGCGACAACGGGACCATTGTGATCGATCTTTTCCATTTCGAATCACCTTACGGTGTTATGGGTCGCTGGTTCAACAGTCTATTCCTTACACGATATATGAAACGTCTTCTTGAAAAAAGGAACCGGACCATCAAGGAGTATGCGGAAACGGGGAAGTGGAAGAAACTCCTGGTTAAATAGCAATACTTATAATTGGTTAATTAGTTATCCCGATAGTTATTCGGGAGGGAATTAGTCTTCCGATTCGACTCTCCTCTCATTTGTTTTCAAACCATGCCAGTCTCTTAGAATAAGAGGCCTAGTAACTAATACCGATTTAACCATTTAACTGCTGTTAATCATCGTTCCTTTATTTTTGCTGCTATTACATGAATGATAAGCCTACATTATATACTTCCCTTTCCCCTGCTTTACTGCATTTTTATGACCTGAGCAACAGCGTTGTTGTTATTATAGATGTATTCCGTGCCACTTCCACTATTGCAGCGGCATTATATAATGGCGCTAAATGTGTTATTCCCGTCGATTCTGTTCCTAAAGCCATTGAGATCAGTAAAAGCATCAGCGGTATCGCGGCTGGAGAAAGGGATGGGCAGATAGCAGCAGGGCTGGAGCATGGTAATTCGCCACTGGAATATGCCCGTGAGTTTATAGAAGGAAAGACACTTGTACTGACGACCACTAATGGCACAAGACTATTACAAATGGCGCTGGATAAAAATGCCGATACCATCGTTTCGGGATCGTTTCCTAATCTTTCTGCAGTATGTGATTTTTTAAAAGAAGAAAAAAAGAATGTGGTGTTAGGTTGTGCAGGCTGGAAGGACCGTTTCAATTTGGAAGACACATTATTCGCGGGTGCTGTTATTCATGCGATCAAGAACGACTTCACTATTCATTGCGATAGCTCCCTTATGGCAGAGACCATGTATGCACAAAATAAAAACAACCTCGCGGGATTTGCGCCACAGCTCACACACTATCACCGGCTGGTAGAACGCTTCGGGTTGATAGAAGATATCAAATATTGCCTGACGCCTGATGTGGCTAATGTACTTCCTATCTATAAAGCCGGAAAACTTATTGCGAAATAAAAAACCATCTAAGATAGTTCATTTCTATTGCACTTACTCCAGTTAAAATTTATTTTTTATTTCTACTCTTTTGCAAGGAAATGCGCTTCACATTCTTTTACTTTTGCCGATTGCCCTCTTTTCAATAAGCAACCTGCAATTGACAATAGGTGGGGGTAATAAAGAAAGGTTGCCTATTGTCCATTGCCCATTGACCTTATGGCTTTACCGCACCTTATCAAATATGTTTACACTCACGGAACGGATGAAGTGATCCGCAGGGGAAAAAAGATCCATGCGATCGGCTTTGTTGAACTGGTAGAATATGATGACCTGTTCGGCTCTGCCGTGTTCAGAGTGAAAGACGACAGCTACTCTACTTATTATAAAGTATACATTCAAAAATTCAAAGATCCCCGGGCGACCTCACTTCGCTGCGCCTGCCCTTATAACCTGGGTGATATTTGCCGGCATGAAGCTGCTGCCTTGTTCCAGTTACAGGAATTGATCGACCGCGGCCACCTGCAGTCAGAAGATATTAAATACGATCAAAGGCACACGGTCGCCAAGATGAAGACCATTGACCTGAAAACATTACGATTGCTTTCCTCTCCCGAAGCTTTAGCGGATGCTGAAACATTCCTGCGTACCAATAAAGCTGCGATCGAGCTTGCAGAGAACGAAACAGTAAAAGCTACAGTGAAACTGGACGGGAATGATTATAAAGTTCTTATTCGTAAAAATGAGGAAAGGAATTTTGACACAAGCTGTGATTACGAAGATGAAGATCATCCCCTATGCCTGCCTAAGCTGATCGTTTTCCTTCAATTGCTGAACACACATGGCTCCAATTACTTTGACAGCATTCGTAATTGGGATAAAGAGAAAAATAAATTACTGGAAGCTTATGGCTATTCTTTAAGTGATGATCTGAAAGGAAAATTTGAATTTGCATATAAAGACGGTAAACCGTTCTTGCGAGTACTTGATGCCAGCATCAAACGGGTAGCTCCTGTGGCAGCTCCCACCAAGCCAGTTATTATTCCGGAAAAGGTAAAAGAAAAAGAAGCCAGTTCGCCCGAAACGGTCGATGTAGAAGAAGCAGGTCCTTCCAAACGGTTGGGAGTTGTTTTCAACTTTAATAAAAAGACCTATCCCCGTTTTACCCTTGATGTGGTAATAGGTGAGCCAGCTGAAAATAATGAAGGATTTGCCGGAACAGTAGAAAAAGTTGATATCAGCCGTTATGTAAGCATGGATGACCTATCCGAAAAGGATAAGGAATTATTGGCGTTGCTAAGAAAATTACAGGAAGGAGAGATCAATAAATATATCAGTCGCAATTCGCCTTTTTCGGGTATTTGGGAAAATATTATTCATCATGAGGAAGATGACCTGCCGGATGAGACCAAAGAACTGATGGCTGAATATTTTTTGCCCAAGCTGAAGAAAATGTTCGCCGAATCGTCAGACAATACTTTTGTTTTCCTGCTACCCGACAAAAAAACATTTAAAACAAACAATCTTCTACCCCTCCAATTACAAGCGGAAGAAGCCCGGCCACATTTTACTATAAAGAAGACCGCGATGGCTATCGGGGCACATTATACTATTGTTTGCAGGGTGAAAGCTGGTGGCATTGAATATGACCTGAGCGACAACGAAAGCACAAGCCCGCTTTTCTTTCTTTACAATGGCCAGGCATTTTTATGGAAGAATAACGAAGTAGTTCATCTCGTAGAAAAATTTTTACCATCCGGGAAGATGAGTGTGCCGGCGGATGAATGGGCCAATACATTAAGTCAGTTCATACTTCCGCTCGCCAAAGAACATAAAATAGATTTTGACAAAGCGCTGGTGCAGGAAATAAAAGATGGTAACCCCGAGGTAAAATTATTCCTGCTGGAAAAAGGGGATTACCTGGTTTTCCAGCCGTCGTTCTCTTATAAAGGATACGAGACAAAAGCAAGGGACAGGGATGAGGTAATTGTACCGCAAGGTGAAAAAGTGCTGGTTGTACATCGTAACCGGGAAAGAGAGAATGAATTTATTCAGCAGTTGCGAAACCTGCACTCCAGCTTTATCTATAATGAGGATACTGCTTCGCTGGCATTGAAAGGAGCGGATGTATTGAAAAATAACTGGTTCTTCCTTTTCGTAGATGCGATGAAGGATATGAAAACACCGGTATTTGGGTTTGAAGCATTGAAGAATTTCCGTTTTAATACGGCCCGGCCCCAGACGAAGATATTTATCAGCAGTAATACGGACTGGTTTGATGCTAAAGTTGATATCGTCTTTGGCGACCAGCAGGTCACTGTTGCAGAAGTAAAGAGGGCGTTGGCTAATAAGCAGCAGTTCGTTCAATTGAATGATGGCACATTCGGGATATTACCCGAGGAATGGTTAAAAAAATATTCATTACTCTTCCGCGTAGGCGAAGGCAAGACTAACTCCTTAAAACTTTCACGCTATCATTTATCAGTAGTGGATGAATTATATGAAACAAGGGATGAAGAAGAATTAGTGGTGCAGCTCGAAGAGAAATACGAGAACCTCAAAGCATTTAATAAGATCAAGGAAATCGAACCTTCCTATAACCTGAAAATGATATTGCGGCCTTACCAGGTGGCAGGTTTTCAGTGGCTCAATTATCTCACTGATATTAAATGGGGCGGTATACTCGCCGATGATATGGGTCTTGGTAAAACGGTTCAGGCCCTCTCTTTCCTTGAACACTACAGGAATGAGCACGGAAGATTAAAAGCCCTGGTGGTTTGTCCCACAACGCTGATCTATAACTGGGAGAATGAGATAAAAAAATTCACACCGAAACAAACTTACCGGATCCACCATGGCGCCACGAGGACAAGAGTGAAGGAGGAGTTGATGGATCATGATATCACTATTACTACTTATGGTACGTTGCGGAGTGATATAAAACTCCTGGTAGGGGTGGAGTTCGACTATGTGATACTGGATGAATCGCAGGCTATCAAAAACCCTTCCAGCAAAGTGGCGAAGGCAGCAGGATTGCTGAATTCAAAACACCGGCTTTGCATGAGCGGTACGCCGCTGCAAAATAATACGTTCGACATTTTTGCCCAGATGAATTTCCTGAACCCGGGTATGCTGGGTACGATGGAGTTCTTCCGGCAGGAGTTTGCGATACCTATCGATAAATTTGGTGAGCAGGACAGGAAAGAGCACCTGAAAAAAATTCTATACCCCTTCATATTAAGAAGAACAAAGGAGCAGGTGGCCAAGGACCTCCCGGAAAAACAGGAGATGATCCTGTTCTGTGAGATGGAAGATGAGCAACGTAATATCTATGATGCTTACCGTAACGATTTCCGCAACCAGATATTAGGCACTATCGAAACACAGGGTATACAGAAATCACAGCTCACGATTTTGCAGGGACTGATGAAGCTGCGGCAGATCTGTGATTCACCAGCGATCTTAAATGAGCAGGAAAAATTTGAGAACCATTCTATCAAACTCGATGAACTTGCAAGAGAGATAACAGAGAATATCGGCAACCACAAAGCATTGATTTTCTCCCAATTTCTTGGAATGCTGGCTTTGATCCGGGCCAAGCTGGAAGAGCTTGGTATTAAGTACGAATATTTTGACGGTAGCACTTCGGCGCCGGACAGGGAGAAGGCTATTCAAAGTTTTCAGAACAATGAAGAGGTCAGGGTGTTCCTTATCTCCTTAAAAGCGGGAGGTGTAGGATTGAATCTTACCGCCGCCGATTATGTTTATATTGTTGATCCATGGTGGAACCCGGCTGTTGAGCAGCAGGCCATTGACCGGACCCATCGTATCGGTCAGACCAAGAATATCTTCGCTTACCGGATGATCTGCAAGGATACGATCGAGGATAAGATCCTGCAACTGCAGGAAAAGAAAAGAGCCCTGGCCAAGGATATCATTTCCGACGACGCTTCATTTGTGAAGACACTAACGAGGGAAGATGTAGAATACCTTTTCAGTTAGACCACTTATCGGCCATTAAAGCTGTTCATCAGATTTCCTTTAAAAATTAACATTGGCCCGAAGGTTGTTCCCTGTTCTTACGTCTATTTTCGTACCCCTATTTTATTGATTACCATGTACTAAGATATTGTAACACGCTGAGTTACATTGGAAACGATAGGATCGGACAAAACCAATAAGCAAAGTAGTATGAAACAGATCTTCTCTTTGGCCGCATTAATCCTTGTCTTCGCTTTTTCTTCCACTGCCCAGAAAGCCGATGGCAGCATAAAAGGTAAATTGATGGACACAACGGCTAAACAGCCGGTTGCCGACGCCACCGTCTCAGTCTTGAACGCAAAAGATTCTTCTCTTGCCACTTTTACCCTGTCCAACAAGCAGGGTGCATTTGAGGTGAAGGGCCTTGCACCCGGCGACTATCGCCTGATCGTTTCGAGTAAAGGTTATATGGAGGTAAAACAATCCTTCAGCATCAGCGAAACAAATAAAGCTGTTGAACTCGGCAATCTAGCGTTCCAAAAAGATTATAAAACATTGGAAGGAGTAACAGTAACAAGTGAATCTCCCATACAGGTAAAGAACGATACAGTTCAATTCAATACCAGTGGTTTCAAAACCCAACCCAATGCATCACTGGAAGATCTTTTGAAAAAGATCCCGGGAATGGAAGTAGATAAAGAGGGAACGGTAAAGGCACAAGGTGAGCAGGTGCAAAAAGTATTGGTCGATGGTAAAGAGTTCTTTGGTAATGATCCGAAACTTGCCACGAAAAATATTACAGCTGATATGATCGAAAGCGTCCAGGTATTCGATGATATGAGCGAGCAATCCAAATTCACCAAGATGGATGATGGTAGCAGGACAAAAACGCTGAATATTAAATTGAAGAAAGATCGTAATAAAGGATATTTCGGAAAGGCATTGGTTGGTTATGGCAGCGATAACAGGTATGAAACGAATATAAGTATGAGCAAATTCAACGGCAACCAGAGGATATCGTTGCTGATGAATGCTAATAATATCAATAAGCAGGGATTCTCTTTTTCTGATGTCATCAGTTCCATGGGAGGCTTCAGTGGTTTTCAGAGCGGTGGAGGTGGAGGTATGGGAGGATTTGGTGGGGGTGGCTTACAAATGTCGGGTGGTCGAGGCTTTGGTGGTAGCGGAGGTAGCGGTGCGTCCGGATTGATACGCTCTTTCTCTACGGGACTGAACTATTCCGATCAATGGGGTCCCAGGCTCAAGGTTACCAGCAGTTATTTTCTTTCCAATTCAACTACACGCCAGGAACAAACCAGCGTCCGGACTTCCAAATACCTGAATGGAGATTCGATTGTGTCGCGTTTTGTACCGATCTCTAATTCCAAAAATGATAATACAAATCACCGGTTCAATGTGCGTTTGGAATACCAGCTGGATTCGATGAATTCGATCCTGTTCACACCTTCACTCACTTTACAGCGTTCCAAAAATGACAACCGGGATTCATCCTATAGCATTGCAACTATACCGGGGCAGGATTTTCTCGCAGCTACTTCAAGAAACATCAGAACCAACCAAAGGGAAGGATATAATTACCGTGGTGAACTAATATTTCGTCACAAGTTTGGTAAAGTAGGCAGAACGATCACATTTGGATGGAACAATACGACCAGTGGAAGTAATAGTGACGGATCCAACATTTCCAGTAACAAAGTATTTCGCAGGGATGGGACCGTTCTGCGACTGATCGACCAAAACCAGGTCAGTGACCAGGAGATCAAGCAAAGAAATAATACGCTTAGCGCCTCTTATACAGAACCAGTTGGGAAAAATAAATTACTGGAGTTCAATTATTCTTATACACGTAACCTTAACGTGTCAGATAAGTCAACTACCAATTACAATACCGCAACAGGCAAGTATGATGTACCAAATCTGTTGCTGACCAATAATTTTGATAATATATACAAGGCCCATCGCTATACGGTCAATTACAGGGTACAGGAGAAAAAATATAATTACCAGTTTGGATTTGGCATGCAGAACGCTACCCAGGAAAATAAAAGTTTCCAGGCTGCCACTCAGAAAGATTCTTCCTATACCCGTAACTATACCGATATCTTCCCAACTATTAGTTTTAACCTCACGCCCAGTCGTACCAAGAATTTAAGGATACGTTACAACGGGAGAAGTAATCAGCCAAGTATCAGCCAGCTTCAGAATGTGCCCGATCCGCTGGATACACTGAATATCCGAATCGGTAACCCTAACCTGAAACAGGAGTTCAACCATAATGTCAATATAGGTTACAATACCTTCAATGCACTTTCTTTCAAACTATTTGCGGCAAATTTAAATTTCAACATGACCCGCAATAAGATCATCAGCGATATCTCGTTCGCTGGCCCGATCACCACTACTACTTATACTAATACAAACGGTTATTATAATGCTAATGCATTTATCACGCTGGGTCTTCCATTCAAGAACGCTAAATGGAAAGGGTCAAGTGTTAACCTGACCAATAGCACGAACCTGTCGAAAGACATCAACCTGGTTGCTAAACAAAAACTGGAGACCAAAACATTCACTATCAACCAGGGTGCCGGCGTAAATATCAATAAAGACAAGATCGATTTCGGTGTAAAAGCCAATCTTGCCTACACCAATGTGAACTATTCTGACAACCGGGAGGACCTTAAGTATTATACCCAAACCTATTCTGGTGATGTTACATTAACCCTGCCTAAGAATTTCTTATTGTCCACCAACTTTGATTACCTGATCAATACCGGCCGTGGCGAAGGATTCAATCAAAGTATCCCCTTATGGAATGCCAGTTTCAGCAAGCAATTATTTAAAAAGAAAAATGGCGAACTTAAGTTGTCGGTAAATGATATCCTGAACCAGAATCAAAGCATTACCCGCACGGTCAATGAGATTTATGTGGAAGATGTACGCAGCGTGGTCTTAAAAAGATATTTTATGGTTAGCTTCCTTTTCAATCTTAATAAAACAGGCGGTAACAACAACCCTATGCAGGGTATGCCCCGTATGATGGAAAGAGGAACCCGTGATGTAAGGATGTATTAATACATCCATCAATAAATTAAAAAGGTCCGGCTCTCCTTCGACTTCGTTCAGGATTGCCGGACTTTTACTATTGTAAAGGTTAGTAAAAAACTATAGCTGGAGTATTACCTTCTGCGCCGATAAGTAGTAGCAGTCGCTGCAGAAGAACCATTAATAAGCATCGACAACACAGATCCGAGTAACCGGAAGATATTGTAGGAAGGTCTGTAATGCTGTTGGTAGATCTTTGTGGCCTGGTAATGACGCCTCACTTTCCTGTTTTTCATAGTGTGAATTTTTAAGGTTAACGAATATTGGGTATTTAAAAGTATATAATAAACGCAAAATTTAATAATATTGACCCCTGGTACTAACTGGTTAAATCCAACACTCATGAGAAATTCCGTAAAAACACTTGTATTTCTTACTACATTCCTCCTCTTTCAACGGTTCTCCTTCGCTCAATTCAAACTTCCTGTCGGCAATGCCGTCGCCAACGATGTAAAGAAAGTGATCGAAGATTATCCCAACCGGTTTATCAACCTGATGGGAGAGGTCATCACGGAAAATCCACAATCAACCGATTACCGGTGCAACTTCAAAGTAAATGGTGCAGAAGAAAGCTTTATTACCCGTTATTCAGCAAAGAAGGAAGTATGCAGCTGGGAGGCGTTAATGCTAACGACAGAAAATTTTGACAAGGCAAAGCAAAAGTTCAAAGCCTTATTTAATCAACTCAATAACTTATCAGTAAATATAAACGACACCAAAACCACTCACCTCAAAGGAAAATATGAAGCTCCCGAAGAAGAAAAGAAATTTACCTCTGTACTTTTTTCTTTTGAGCCGGCTTCCGCAATCATGGCCAAGCTAAAAGTAGAGGTCGTAATGCAATACCATGCACCGATGGAATGGAAGCTTAAGGTAATGGTCTATGACAGGGAAAGAGAGGATAATGAAAGAGGACCACGGGAAGAGTCCGGGGTGGGGAGTCATTAGTCATTAGTCGGGAGACCGGAGTCCGAAGAACAACCCGATAGTTTTGAGTGTCTTTTTGCTTTTGAAAACCCGCTTTAAATGATCATCTTCGGTCTTCTGTCTTCTGACTTCCAGCTATTCTTTAACCTTGATTAACATTAAACCAAGACCTTTTAACCCGCTATATGTTAACGTAAGAATATTTTCGTAGCAGAAATCAATCAGCTATGAGACAAGTTCTACCACTCTTTATCCTTCTTTGCATTGCTTCCGGAGCATCGGCTCAAAAGAACGGTTCTGTAAAAGGGATCGCTTTTGACACTATCAGTAAGCAACCTGTAGCCGCTGCAACTGTTACCATACTTGATAGAAAAGACTCTTCGCTCATAAGTTTTACCATGACCGGTAACGATGGCCGCTTTGAATTAAAAGGGCTGGCCAATGGAGATTATCGCCTGCTTATAACTCATATTAGCTATCACAACAGTAACACTCATTTCAGTATCACGGATGGCAATAAGAATAAGGAGATGGGTAATGTGGCTATGAATGATAAAGCAAAAGTGCTGGAAGAAGTTGTATTGGCTGCTGAAGCGCCACCGGTTACGCTGATCAACGATACTATTCAGTATAATGCGGGCTCGTTTAAAACCCCACCCAATGCCAGTGTAGAACAATTGCTTAAAAAATTACCCGGAGTAAAAGTGGAAAAAGACGGAACCATCAAAGCACAGGGCGAAACGGTGAACAGGGTCCTTGTTGATGGTAAAGAATTTTTTGGCAATGACCCTAAGATTGCAACAAAGAACCTGCCTGCCGATGCAGTAGACAAGGTCCAGGTATACGACAAGCAAAGCGACCAGGCTGCTCTGACAGGTTTTGAAGATGGCAACAGCGAAAAGACCATCAACCTGAAGCTAAAGAAAGATAAGAAGAAAGGTGTGTTTGGGAAGGTTATGGCCGGGGCTGGCAATAAAGAACGGTTTGAAGGCAAGTTCAATGTGAACTCCTTCAAAGGAGCCCGGCAGTTCTCGGCCATTGGAATGGGCAATAATACCAATGCAGAGGGATTTAGTTTTATGGACATACTGAATTTTACGGGCGAGATGGCGAGGATGCAGAAGAGCATTGGAAGTGGAGGTAATATCAATATCAGCATAGGAGATAAGGAGGCCAGTTCGATGGGATTGAATACAGGAGGCAGTAACAGCGGTATCAAAACCGCATGGGGCGGCGGTCTTAATTATAATAATATCATTGGAAATAAGCTAGACTTCCAAAGCAACTACTTCTACAACCGGTTGAACCCAAAACAGGAGAGCCATGTACAGCGGGAATATATTTTCCCTTCTACTTATTTCTATAACCAGAATTCCGTCTCCGATAACCTGAATAATAACCATCGTGTCAACCTCAACGCATTGTATCAACTTGACTCAATGAACTCTATTCGCTTCAACCCTTCCTTCAGTTACCAGGAAACAGATAACCGCAGCCAGTCTGACTATCAGACCTTCGCAGCTAACAAGAATTTAACCAATGAAGGGTTCAGTAATAACAGATCGGGCAATAAGGGATATAATTTCAGGAATGAACTGGTATGGAGAAAGAAGTTTGCTAAAAGAGGAAGGACCTTCTCGCTTTCTTTACAGACAAGCCTGAATGAAAGTGATGGCGACGGCACTCTTTATTCCATCAACAGTTTTTATAATCCTAATGGGTCGCTGCTGAAAAGAGATACGTTGAACCAACAGAGCACCAAACAGGCAGAGTATAAAAGTTATAATGCAAGGGTTGTATATACCGAACCCCTGGGAAAAAGATCGTTGCTGGAATTCAGTGCGGGAAAAAGCGATAGCAGGAATGTTTCAGAAAAATCGACCTATGACTATAACCAGGGCAATAAGAAATATGACAAGGTAAATGATATGCTCAGTAATGATTTTGAGAATAATTATGGTTTCACTACTGCGGGTCTGCGTTTGCGGACCCAAAAGAAAAAATACAATTATGCGCTGGGAGTAACCTGGCAACAGGCACAACTCGAAGGTAAAATCATCAGCGGTACCAAGGATTCACTCATCAGCAAAAACTTCCGAAACTTTTTACCTAATGCAAGGTTCCAGTATAATTTTTCCCGGTTCAAGAGTTTTTCGCTCAACTATTCAGCCGCTACCAATCAACCTTCAATGGAGCAATTGCAGCCTGTACCGGATGTCAGCAATCCACTGAATATTAAAGAAGGTAACCCCGATCTGAAACAAGAGGTCACGCATACGGCGCAGGGCAACCTGAACATGCTGAGTCCTTATAAGAATAAGAACCTGTTCATGTTCTTCATGGCATCGGCTACAAAAAATAAGATCGTGAACCTGGATTCCATTAACCTCCAGACTGGGACCAGGAAAACGAAACCGGTGAATGTCGATGGTATCCTGAACCTTAATAGTAATATAAGCTATAGTATGCCGGTACGTTTCCTGAAAGGCAGTGTTGAGCTAAGCAGTGGAACAGGTTATAGCAGAAATAAACAGATGGCGTATGATATCAATGGAAAAATGGTGACCAACACCATCAAAACCGTATCGATTGGTCCCGATATACGCCTTGATATGAACCCGACAGATAAATTGAATATTGCCCTCGGTGCCGGGTTCAATTTTAATAGATCAAAATATTCATTAACGGCCACGCCTGACGCGGAATATTTATCACAGGATTATAATGCCTCAATCGATTGGCAAATGCCGAAAGGATTTTTCTTCTCCACGGATCTATCTTACAGGGTCAACAGCCAGCGGGCATCGGGTTTTAACCAGAGCATCCCGCTATGGAATGCCAGCATCAGCAAACAAATGCTGAAATTTAACCGTGGTGAACTGAAATTCAGCGCCCGTGATTTGTTGAATAAGAATGTAGGGATCAGTCGTAATACCAATAATAATTATATCGAAGATTCAAGAGTGCTGACGCTGCGTCAATTCTTCCTGCTCAGCTTTACTTATAGTTTGAGCAAGACAGGATTGAATAATGCGGGTGGCGACGGCGGAATGAGGATCATTACCAGGTAATAGCCGGAGGCTATAAAATACGAATGCGAGACTGGAAGTTTCGCATAACAGGGATGAGATGATAATGCGATAGGATCAATAGGTCCTCTTCAGATCAAAATTAGTAAGGATAACATAATCCCCCAGGGCTTCCAATTTGCTCCAGTCAGGGTCAGAAAAACTTTTATCCGGGAAACAACTGATCACAAGCATCTTTATTTTTTTATTACGCTTTTGTAATTGTGCGGCGGTGCCAAGCTTTTCTTCTACGTGGAATTTGCCAACGCAATGAAAGATCTTCTGGTACTTATTCTTTTTATAAAAGCGATTAATGTTGTAGCTCATGCCTGCATCCCAGAGACTCTGGCTATAATAGATATTCTTACTCGCCGATTCCGGCGCACCCTTCATGGTCTCCATGAATTTTTCCCGGTAGCGACCACTTAAGGTATCATAAGGCAGAGGTGGTAAGAAAGATCTTGCAGCATCGCTTAAGCTATCCAGCGCTTTCATTCCTCTTCTTGTTACAAGGGTTACATATCGGCGCGGCGGGTTGGCAGCGATCACAGGAAGCTTATTTTGTTTGGCATATTCCACCATTGGGCGGTAGTCCCGGTAATTATTCCATAGCCGGGCATCTTTTCCCAAACGGGTCTCATCAATTTTTCCCTGCAGGTATTCATCCAGCGCCAATTGGTTGTCTGCCTCGAACATTTCCATGCTCAGCGCCAACTTATCGCCATATGCAGCATGCAAAGCACGGAATATCTTATTTTCCAGGTAATGACCGGCGCTGTCATTATGATCTTCTCCAAAGAATAGCACATCTGCATTGGCCATATCGGCAATTATTTTATCAATACCAATGACCTGTTTGCTGCGGGTATCATAGATCTTATAATGCATCGACATGCTATCCTGGGCAGACACGCCAGCGGTGATTGACAAAGCAAGAAAGAGGAGAATGAACCTCATACAAACGATTTGTACAAAGATAAAGGATGGAGAAGGTTGGCCTTGCTACTGATTATGACCTGGAAAAGCTTTGTAAGGAAGGGCTTTCAACCGGTACCCATAAACGTACGATACAAACGAGGTGCGAATACAAAACCAACGCTACGATCAATACAGGCAATAGCACCACTGGAAAATATAATACTCCCACATTTGGCTGGTCAAAAGCCTGTTGCTGAAAAGCAGAAGGTATTGCCAATACTGCATTAATAAGCACATTAAGCAGTAATGCCAGGCAAAGGAAATTCCAGGCCAACAGCATCTTACGTGAAAGCGTTTTCCTGATAAAACCAAAATAGAAAACGAAAGGTGCGGTAATGCCGGAAAGGATATCGAAATTCCTCCCCTCGAAGGTCATCAGTTCAGGCACCAGTTTTTTCTGTAGAAGAAGGAAGATCCCGATCTCTACGAGGACCCTTACCATATGAAGGATAGTGAGCCATTTTATATCTAGCGAAAGAGTGAATTTTTTTCCAACTGTAAACAGGAGTATGATGGCAATGATGGTAGGGAGCAAAAATAATATTGTACGTGGCGGCACCCCATCTGTTACCAGGTAAAAACCATTGAGCGCAAGCACACAATGTAGTCCTGACCAAATAAGTAAAACAATAACCGGGATCCATGAACGATGTGCTGCCAAGTAAAAGAAGGCGATTGTGAAAAAAGAGATCACAATAAAGAGTAGACTGATGTAGGTGGGGATACTTTGCATAACTGAATATTTATCCAAAGATCAGTAGTGCAGTTACCGGTCGGCTTGTCAAATGACAAGAAATGAGGAAGACTATTTCTGACCGAAATGCCGCCGGATTCGACTTAAGGAGCTGTCTGTAATACCAAGGTAAGAAGCAATATCTTTTAAGGGAGCATGCATGAAAACTTCAGGGTTCGATTGGAGCAACCGGTTATACCGCTCTTCGGCTGTTTCCGTGATCTGGGAGAGCATACGCTGTTTCAGTTGAGAAAACCCTTTTACAAGGATGGCCCGGCCAAAATCGCGGAAGGCGGGAAGAGAATGGAAAAGATGATTGAGTTGATTGTACGAGATGACAAGACCTTCACATTCAGTTAGTGCCTGAATGTTCTCCTGGGATATTTTACGGCTGAAAAAAGAATAGACCTCGAACACCATTGAAGGCCCGCTATAAAATGCAGTTGTCACTTCATCCCCTTCCTGGTTATGCGAATAAGCACGGATAAAACCTTTATTGAGATAAAGATATTGATCGGTATACGTGCCGGCTCGCAGGAAAAAATCGTTCCTGGAGATGCTTATTTCTTCAAAAGGTTTGATGATAGAATGGATAACCTCATCAGGTACAGGAATGACCTGTCGGATAAAATCGAAAAAATTCTCTCGTGAGGAACTCATAGGCAAAATTCAGTTTTATTCGTAAAGGGAAGGAAGATCGATTTATAAACCTATTTCTTCCGGAAACCCAACCTCTTTGTTTTTAATACCCTCTTCAGTATCGGTAAAGAAGCTTTTCCCATGCCATGCAGCTTTAGGATCTCCTCCTCACTGAATTTGGAAAGCTGCTTTTCAGTTTTCATCCCTGCGCTTTCCAAAGCTCTTCTTGCCGGCGCTGATAATAATGAAGCAAATCCTGCTTTGGGTTTGCGCTGGGCTTCACATATCGGACAAACAGGGCAGTTGCTACTCTTATAAAATTGATGACCTTTCCTGCAAATTTTGAGTGTTTCCTTTATTGCCATGATATAATTATGCCTTCCTTTCTTTTATCTGCTTAAAATACTCCATGGTTCTTTTCTCGGTTCGTTCCTGCAATTCTATTTTCTCTGTAAACAATTTTCTCTGCAGCGACCTGTAAATACTCACTATATTATCTAACGACTTTACCAGGGAAGCCCGGTTATACTGCGCCACGGTGATCTTTAAATTTTCCAGGTCCGCGGCATTGAGCTGCATTTCTACTTTTCGCATCCCACGCATTTGCTTTTTATTCTTTTCCTGCATAAGAGGAGATAGGACATTCATCCGGATGTAATCGATAGCGTTTAGCACATCAAAGTATTCTCCCCGGCCTATCTTGGTCGCCGAATAATGCACCCATGTCCAGAACCGGTCCTCGATCCATTGAAAGTCAGGCTGTGGCCATTGTGCTTTTGTCGTCTCTATGATCGCTGATAGTGTATTACTCCTTTCAAAAAGAATGACCGGGTTTTCTATTCTCTCTTTGAACTCAGGTAAGGTCAGGAACTTAATATCTACATGGAGAAGCGGGTTATCATACATACAGATAAGCAGTCTTGGTTCTCCGACATGTTCGCCTGTGAAAGCAGAAAGCAGGTCGCCAAAACGTTTTGCGTAGGCAAGCATTTCCCTCTTATCACCAGACACTTTTTCTTTAGTGATAAGCACCAGATCAAGATCAGAATATTCATCCAGTTCGCCCGTGATCCAGGAGCCGGCAACTGCGAGCCCGACAACCGAATCATCCTGTTTTATTATTCCTACAACTTGATCGGCGAAATCCTTTTGTATCATAGACTCTAAAGATAAAAAGGGGAAAGCGTATGGTAACAAAAAACCCCTGCGAAAGCAAGGGTTTCTTCATGGCCTGGTGTATAATTAATTCATGCGGATGACCCGCTGCCCACCCTGGTTATTGCGATTCATTTCCTCGAACATTTTATCTCTTTCTTTCCTGAACTCATCAAGGGTATAGCGTTTTTTACCACTGGGTTCTTTGATAATTGCGAGGTCAGCTTTTGGACTAATGCTTACAGCTTTGAATGTCTGGCGTCCATTACTTATATCCATTTCAAGGATCAGACCAGGCAGTTGACCCTGGAATTCGCCGGGACCAGCT